>JACMLA010000526.1 GCA_014379815.1 Bryobacteraceae bacterium
ATCTGCAAGACCACGATCCGAAAGGCGAGCGACCTCGTCGTCAAGAGGTCGCCTGTCCTCAGCAGCAGCGTTGCGGAGATCCTGGAGCCATGGGTGCGTGAGTTCCGCCTGCTCGTCCGCAACTAATCCACGAGCTGTTCTTCGCGTCTCGTCATACGCGGAGCCTAATTCCTTCTCATCTAAGTCCGCCGCTGTTTTCGTTATGGACTCTTGGCTGCCCAACCTCACACGAAAATAGCTTCCCGTCTTCTAACACCTCCCTCATGGTTCTTCTCGGTCCTGATATCGCCGAGCAAACCAGGCAATCCCAAGCGCGAGAGAAAGCCTTACGCAGGTCTGGAAGGCAGTGTGTGGCCAGTTAGGCTCGCAGATTCTTACGGAGAAAAATAGTTGCTTGTGGGTTGTTGTTATAACGCTCGCACGATTTGTAGCCTCGTCTGGAATATATGCGAAGAGCAGCCTGGAGGTCGTCCTTGCTGTCGAGGTACAACCACTCCCATGAAGTCGCAGCGTATCCTTCCAACTCGTCGAGGAGAGCGTCAGCAAGGCCCTGACCTCTGAACGAAGGTCGCACGTACAGGCGCTTGCACTCTGCCGAAAGCCGAAGTGACGGAAGCGGTCGAAGGACAACGCAACCTGCGGGGATTCCTTCCACGTACGCCAGCCAGAGACCCGATGTCCCATCCGAGAGGAATGCCAGCAGCTCTTCCAACGTGTCTCTTTTCGTAACGTCCACGGCTTCGTAATACTCGGTGAGCAAGAGCTGTGCGTCCAACAGATCTGCCATCGAAGCACGGATAATCTTCATAGCCCGGCGTAGTGGTCATACATCCGTAGTGGGTCCAGCAATCCCCGCGCGATCAGATCCGGCACGATGTGATTTCGTAAGGTTGCGGAGAGCCCTCCTGTATCAGAACCGGGCTCGAACCAGATCAGTTCCGCTATCTCTGAATGAGGTGCGGGGTCGCCTTGCAGATTGCCCCGGTACAGCCTGACTTCAACCATCCGGTCTTCCTGGCCTGCAGCGACATCGCGATAGGTTCCGATGTAGTGAAGTTCAGACACGGCGACATCGGGCCCCAGTTCTTCAGCCACCTCGCGCACGATGCACTCGTCCTCGGTCTCGCCTGGCTCCAGCCGTCCGCCTGGAGTGATGAAGAGTGCCGTGTCCCGATTCTTTCGACACAAAAGGATACGTCCGTCCCGAATTACCAGGAGGCCTGCTTTGACGATGTCGCTCACTGCAGAATCGTCAGGCTCAGATGATTTGCAGGTACGAAGAAGCTGCCTTCCGTGGTCCCCTGAGGCGCAGCCTGCCGGAGTGCCCGGGTTAGCTGCTGGCTGGATGTGCGTCCCTCCAATCGCTGCTGAAAGGCCCCGATCACGGCTGTCGTTTCGCCCGCGCTCTCATTTGCAAACTCGACGCGGTAGTGGCGAATTCCTGCCTGAAGCCATGCGTCCAGATGCAAGCTTGCCTCCTGCGCCTCAGCGCCGAAAACAGTGTTGCGACAGCCCACATCCGCAATCACAGGATGAGCTCGTCCGCTTTGATCCCGCAGTGCGATCTCGTGCTTCTCGCAGGGCCGGCCGCAGTCTTTGTAGCTGGTTCCGGTGGACAGGAAGCGACAGAAGACACAATGCTCCATATGAAACACCGGGAGATGCCCATAAGCGATCACTTCCAGCTTGTCCGCATCGACCTCGGTTGCAAGCGTGACAATTTGTGCCGCGTTCAAGTCGTGTGTCGGGGTAATTCGCTGCAACCCCATCTGCAACATACTCGCCGTAGTGATTGCGTTCGCGGCGTTCAAACTGAAGTCGCCGGTCAACCCCTCATGAGGCAAGGAACCCAGCGTCTCCAGCATGCCCGCAGCGCGGATCAGTAAAGGACATTCGAGGCGCAGCAGAAATTCGAGGATCCGCTCTTCGCCGGGCTTCAGTATCCGGGGACTAGCTACACGCACGGCAATGCCCGCAGCCTGGACCTGCTCTACCGAAGGCTTTAGTCCGTACAGATCCAGATAGTCGAGGGTGATGCTCCCCGGGCGAGAGAACAACGCCGCGTCCAGCTGCTCTTTGGTTCGTACCAGCACGTGGAGCACTGGCGGGCCAGACGCCTCGCGGGTACGACTTAAGGTCGAGGGCAAAGCCTGACCCAAAAAGGCATCTGCGTCCTGTATTCGCGTTGCGGCCGGCTGGGTTTGCAGACTAGTCAGGCGCTCCACAGCATCCCGCCTGACACCGTTCAGCAGAGAGGCCGGTGCGAACGGACGCCCTTTGACCTCCAGCTGCACTGTTTCCAGTTTGTAAGCAGTGTTGCCAAGGCGGCTGAACTGATCGCGGACCAGGGCTGCGTCCAGAACCCTGTTGTGCGCACTTCCAAGAGCTGCCGACGATTCCACTTGCACCGAAAGCCGCGAGCTACCCTCCAAAGTCCATACCGACCGCAGTGGCTTCCCTTCTTCAGCAACCACGTGGACCAACACAGCTTGTTGCCTCACCGGAGTGCTGCTGTCCAGATACTGCCGCGCTGCGCGGGCGATACCGGCATCCGCTGTCCGCCATACCAGATCGCCTTCGCGTATACGTCGGAAGTCGATCGCGCCGTTGGCAAAAGTCAGCTCTGCAATTCCGTCCGGGCGCGCGTTTACCCCGTAAACATTCCCGCCCTCTTCCGGTTCACCGGGACTGCGCCAGTCTGCGGCATCGAACACGAGACCGTCTCCGGCCTTCACGTCTATGTGCCCGCCGGCAACAGCTACCCGGTCCGTGGAGACATGCACCACGCGTCCCGCGAAGACTCCGCGATGTCTGGGCGCGCGGCCCTTTACGACCAGCTGATGATTGGTGCCGCTGAGGAACCAGGGACCCAGCCCTCTGGAATACACCTGCTCCAGCTGCAATTCTTCCTCCCTGCTGACGTCGTTGGGCAACTCCGCTACAGCGTGGTCAACGGCTTTCCGATACGCCGCTGTCACCAGCGCAACGTACTCGGCGTCTTTGTATCGCCCTTCGATCTTCAGCGAGCTTATCCCTATGTCCACAATCTCCGGCACATGATGCAGAGCATACAGATCACCAGGAGACAACAGATAGCGGGCATCCCCGAGGGGCTTTTCTTTCCCGTCCACAAGAAGGTCATATGGCAAGCGGCAGGCCTGCGCGCATTGCCCCCGGTTCGCGCTTCTCCCACCCCACGCCTCTGAAGAGAAACACTGACCTGAGTACGCAACGCATAACGCACCGTGAACAAAAATCTCGATTTCACAATCGACGGTTTCTTTAATCGCCCTGACTTCTTTCAGCGAGAGCTCACGCGCAAGGGTTACACGCGAGACTCCACTCCGGTGCGCCAGTCTGACCCCGGCAGCATCCGTGATACTCATCTGCGTGCTGGCGTGTAACTCCAGGTCCGGAGCAATCCGGTGGGCCAGTTGCAGCACCCCGTAATCCTGAATGATCAAAGCGTCCGCACCAGCCTCGGCGATTGCCGCCAGCGCACGCGCAGCTTCCCGTAATTCGTGATCGAACACCAGAGTATTGAACGTCACGAAGCCCCGCACACCGCGAGAATGCAGCGTCCGCATTACCTCAGACAGTTCGCTCAGATCGAATCCAACTTTAGCCCGCGCGCTGAAGTGCTTCAGCCCAAAATAAACAGAGTCCGCACCCGCTTCCACAGCCGCTTGCAACTGCGGCCAGTAGCCCGCCGGACTCATGATTTCGGGCGCCTTTTTGCTCACCTGACGTACTGCTCCATGACTGCTTTACGGAGTATCGCGGGCGGAAGCAGACCCTGGCTCAGAAGAAAATCGTGAAAGGCTTTTGGTTCAAACTTCGCACCCATTTTCTTCTCCGCATCCAAACGCAGTTGCAGAAGCCGCGTGTAGCCGTAGTAGTACGACGTAGCCTGGCCCGGTGCGCGGAACGTGTATCGATCCACCTCCTGCGTAGCCATCGGATCGGATAGTACGACGTCTTCCAGGAGAATCCTTTTCGCCTCCACGGGTGTCATCTTGCCAGCTTGCAGTTCCGGATCCAGAAACGCCCGTGCGGCCCGCATCATGCGATGCTGCAACGAGATCAACTGACCTTCGGCAGGCATGTAGGGAAACATCATCCACTCCGAATACAGACCCCAGCCCTCGACATTTGTGCTGTTGAAGGCAAAGATGGCGCGGGCTGTCGAAACTCCGGTTTCCACCATCTTGCTGAACTGCATCTCATGACCCGGTCGCGCCTCGTGGCAGCTCAGGGTCCACGAAGCTGCGGCAAACGTAAAGTCGTCTGTCTGCTGATTGTTCGCTCCGGGGTTATTCAACGGGAGGATGAACTCTCCCGACTCGCCTGTGTTGCCGATCAGACGCGGTGGGCGCATATTCGGAGCAGGCTGTCCGGCAGACTCCGCCGCGCTCGCAAGACGCATCCGCGCAGGCCGTGTTGGCAGCGTCACCAGACTCTGTTTTCTGACAATCTCTTCAATCTGCGCAATCCGGGTTCGGTAGTGATCTACGATCTGACCCGACGCGAGTTGCTCTTTCTTCAGCGCCCGAATTACGTCGCGGTAGTCGGTTACCGAGAAGCCTTTTTCCTTAGCGACGACTCGCGCCACTTCGTTTGCCTGGGCCTGAAACTCGAGAAATGATTTGTGCGCCATTGTAGCCAGCTCAGCCGGTGCAATATCGACACCGTACCCATGCAACGAGTTCAGGTACAGCTCCGGCGGCAGACGGAAATCAGTTCGGGTAACGGGAAGAACTTCATTTTGCACAAACTGGTTGTAGGCGGTTACTTGTTCCTTCAGTTTGGCGAGGGCTTCTTCGTAGCCGGCAATTTTGTACTTCGCAAACGATTGCCCAATGCCATTCAGAAAAAAGCTCGCGTTCTTCAGATCCTTCTCTACCTGATCCCTCGGTGGTCCAATCAAACCGGAAGTCTTCAGCCTCTCCCGCGTCCGTTCCTCTGCCAGAACCGCAATTGGCTTGTAGCCTTTCTCAAGCCCCGCGTACTTCTTTAGCCGGGTAAGCGCTGCCGGTCTGCGGTTCTCCTTGACCTGGTCATCGAGTAGCGCATTCAGCCCGCCGAAAACAACCTGAGCCACGTTGATGTAGGGGATGCGGTACTTCTGATTCAGCTCCGCCGTGCGAATGGCATCCCGGGTAGCCGTGATCATAATGTCAAGATCCTGCTTTACCAGCGGATCGGCTTCGGCCTTCCGGCGCTTCTCCAGCTCCGCCAGTGCATCTCGATTCGCTTGCAGAGTCCGTTCGAGTACACCGGAACTGAGATCCGAAATACCCTCGTCATAACCTTCAAGACCCATCTGTGCGGCGCCCTCCGGCGACAACTTCGCCAGAGTTTGCAACGCCACCTTCGCGTGTTCGTTGCTTTTAGCAACCCACGCCGGCTGAGCGAACAAGCTGGAACTCAGCAAAACCAGGACAGGGAAAATATAACGGAACATAGCTTTCAGGATACTTATTTAGAAATGCCAGGGGAATTTCGAAAATTCCGCGCAAACCAGACGGTCCCGTAGCGGGTCACAGCAGCAGGCAAGACTCGACTGAGCCAGATCAACGCCTTGTATCGCCAGCCGGGGATGACAAATAATTCGCCGGATTGCAGCGCGGCAAGCGAAACATCGACCACGTAATCGGCGGAGGTCCACCAGCCGCTCGGAATCTTCGTGCGATCCATTGCCATCACATCGTGAAACTCCGAGATAGTGAATCCCGGGCAGAGCGCTTGTATACGGATGCGCGAACCGCGGGTTTTCAGGTCCAGCCATAAGCCTTCCGTGAAATTGTTCATCCAGCATTTTGTTGCGGCATAGCTGACGCTGGCCGCACTAGCCTGAAAACCAGCGACCGAAGAGACATTAATAATGGTCCCAGTACCGTGCGGCTCCATCCGCTGAAGAGCCGCATGGCACAGATGGACAGTAGCCAGAACATGTAGCCGGTGCATCCGGTCATGTTCCTCCAACCGCGATGCAAAGAAGGGTCCTTCGATACCGAACCCGGCATTGTTGATCAGCAGTTCCAGATTGGCTACCGCGGCGATTCGTTCTCCGACCGCAAGCAGACCGGCATCCGTCGCCAGATCTGCGCAAAGAACCTCCACCTGAATGCCGGTAGCCTCCAGTTCCTGCCGCAATTCTTCCAGTCGTTCGACGCGGCGCGCGATCAGGAGCAGGTTGTAGCCGTTTTTCGCAAGACGTCTGGCAAACACCGCACCAATACCGCTGGAAGCTCCCGTAATCGCAGCAGTTCCTTTGCGGGGAGCTTGCCCGCTCACGTGGACCGCTGGAAACCGACCTCGTCCTTCACCGCCTCAAGCGTGTTGTACACGATTGGGCAATAGCAGGCACGATCGGTGAAGTCCCACATCCTCGACAGAAAGCTACCGTCTCCCCGAACCGTGTGAGGGAAGTCCTGGCACGTGTGCGGACGGGCATCGTAGACTGTACAGAAGTTGCCATCGAGAAACACACAGCCCTGGTCATTCCGCCGTAAGATCGCACCTTCGTCTTTACTCTCTTCGGCATAGTCGCGAAGGAATTGCGCAGGGGGAAGCCCCAGATAGCGCGACAGCTTCAACACATCCCGTTCGGTAATGCGAGTCGTCGCGACCTTGCAGCAGTTCGCGCATTCCGCGCAATTGAACTGCGCTTCCACATTCTCGGCGAGCCTGCGGATACGCCGCTCCGCAAACGCGTGCCGCTTCAGATGCTTGCGCAATCTTTCGTTTTCGGCGCGCTTCTTCTCGCCGAAACGCTGGATTTGCACAAGATCTGTAAGCACACTTCCAGCGTATAGGATAAAGTTGTGTCGGACCAGCTTTATCTCTCCTACAGGCTCCACTCGCCGACCCCGCAAATCATCGTGCGTGGGTACGAAAAGTTGCTGAAAGCCTTCCCTTACTCCCGTCTGACGAAACGCGCATCTACCTTGCACGTCACTGCAGTCACTGTGGGTGAGCCTCCTTTATTCGAAGACAGCTACCCCGCACCCCTCGTCATCGACAACGTCCTCGAAGCGATTCGAGAATTCGCCGCAGCCGACGTCAGCTTCGCCTTCGAAGCATGGTGGGACCTCTGGCAGTTCGATAAAGACGACTGGCAGGTCGCACCTGCCCGCGTCACGTTAACAGCTTTCGCTCCGGAGTTCGAAGCAGGACTCGAAGACGACTTGCGAATCGAGTTCGGTATCGATGCGTTGTTTTTGCCGCAACCGGAACGGCCGAACTACGTGTTCATGGCGCAGTCCAATATCCGCAGCCTGCTGCATCTGGTTCACCAGCTGGATGCCATGTTCCCGTCGGCGGACAGGATGCTCTGGACAGAATCAGGTGAAAACTTCGCTGTGCGTCTGCAGGAAGCGCTCTCGACTCCCGAGTCAGCGCTTCAGTAACTCGGTGAGCGCTCCGGCAAGCTCGTTTGGTAAGAATGGCTTCTGCAACACGGCGAACTTATCCCGTATGAGCTCGGGAAAACTCTCCACCGCATAGGGGTACCCGCTGCACAGCAGAACCCGCAGTTCCGGGTTTATCGACACCATCTGCCTGGCCATCTCGTCACCCTGCATACCCGGCAGACTCAGGTCTGCGATGATAATGCGGAACGCCGCAGTATCCAGGGAAAAAGTCTCCAGAGCCTGCTCCGCGGTTTCGGCGGTACTTACCGAATATCCGACGCGCTCGAGGTAAATCTGCAGGAACTTCCGAAGTGCCGGCTCATCATCGACCACGAGTACAGGGACACCAGTCATACCCGGTTACCAGATAGCCAGAGGGGAATACGAGGTCGACCAGGTTACGCCAAGACTAATACCAGTGCCGCTTCGCCCGGATGTAGCGGTGCCTGAGAAAGACCGGTAGTCAAAGTTCGACGTGAAGCTCAGGTTGGAATAGAGGCGATAGGAGAGCCCGGCACTGGCTTGATAGGCCTGTAAAGCGCCGAGATCGAGTGCAACACTGCCGCTTCTTGTGTACCCCGCGTTGAGCCCTACAGCCGCCCTGCGAATTCCGGTATAGCTATACCCTCCACTGACAGTCGTTCTATTGGAGGTGATAAACACGCCATTGCCAGGAGACACACCACTAGTCACGGTGAAATTTGCGGCCCCCCGCTCCTGACCGTAGGTCAATCTGGCGTCGACATTGGGAAGAATGCTGGAACGGTTGAACGTCGCCCGCGTTGTCGGACGTCCAAGGATCGCCGCCACCTCGGGACTCACAGTGACCGTCGCGGTGCCTATTGAGTCGAGCTGATAGAATCCGCCGCCCACATCCGCGCTAATCGACTGTGTGAGGCGCCTCTTGAAGCGAACCAGCACGCCTTGTGTGTTTGTAGAAGCCTGCAAACGAGGGAACTCATACCGGAGATACTGATACTCCAGCGACAAAGTATTCGAGCGGTCCAGCCTGTGCGATACCGACGCCCGAAGAGAATACCCCTGGGTGTTAATCAGCGACAAGTTCTCCCGTCTGACAAAGAATCCTTGTCCACCAAAAGTAAAGCTGGTTCGTCCCGACTTCTCATAAGTGGCATAAGCGCTGGATTGCGCAAAGTTCGTACGGATATCGAACAGCTCCGCCAGAGGGATACCCTGGCCGGTGTCGTTACTCGGGAAGGCGGGACTGGCAAATCCGCCGAACGCCCGATTGGTCGTTCCGCCTGTCTCACGCACAAAGAAGATCCAGCGGCGTCCCTGTCGATGCGAATAGTCAATCGAGATCGCATGGTTCGAGCCATTGAACTGCGAGCGCGAAACCTGGCGCCGATAATCCCCCCGATAATCCACGCCCACCGAATCGTTCTTCCAGTCATGACCGCCGTATACTCCCGCGTTCAAAGAGTATCCACTGTCGCTGGTTCCAAACACTCTCTCTCCGTCAGCAATGATCGGAAACAAGAGTCCCGTCTCGTAGCGATACGTAGTGCCTACGTGGCCGGTGAAGTTCACCGGAGCATTGCCGCGTCTACCCGGCGAATTGCCTCCCCTGCTAAGGATCGAAGGACCTCCGTATTGCGCAAATGCCGGGACCGCTGTAAACGCAAACAGAATCGCAAGCAAGCAGACCAGAGTTCCCGTATGTCTGTGATTAAACATTTTGCAGACAGTACGTTACCGCAGCTGCCACCCTTTGTTGTGTGTCGCGCATATGTTCGCTGTCCCGGTAAGGGCGCCTTGGCCAGAAGAATCCCTTCATGCCGTCTCCCTTCCGGCGCGGAATTACATGGACGTGCAAATGCGGAACGCTCTGGCTGACTCTGTTATTCACCGCGACGAACGACCCTTGCGCGCTTAGCCCGGCTTCTTCCCGCTCCATCGCTCGCGCAATCAACTGGGCAGTCTGAAACAGCGGCTGAAGCAACTCCGGTGGCACATCCATCAGCGTGTCGTAATGCACCCGTGGGCAAATCAGACAGTGGCCTGGAAACAGAGGCCCGCTATCGAGAAAGACAATCGTGTGCTCGTCTTCATGGACCAGCGCCGTTTCAATTTGTCCCGCGATGATGCGGCAGAATACGCACCCGTTCTCACTTTCGCTCACCGTTCCATGCTAACTTGCGCCTCGCCGAAAGTCGCCATCTCACGGTAAAGCGTTATCGCGCGATCGATAATCCCCATCGCCAGCGCTGCCCCGGTTCCTTCACCCAGACGCATCCCGAGGTCCAGCACAGGTTTTGCTCCCAGAGTCTGCAGCATCTTCTCGTGGCCCTTCTCCGCCGATCTGTGGCCAAAGAACGAAGTGCCCAACGCACCGGGACGGATCGTCTGCGCGACCAGAGCACCGGCACAGCACGGGAAGCCGTCCAGCACCACCGGTAGCCCGATTTCGGAGGCGCGGCCAATAAAGCCGGCAATCGCGGCAATCTCGAATCCGCCCACTGCGGCGAGGACCGCGACGCCATCGTTTCTGTCTGGCCTGTGCCGATCGAGTGCTCCGCGGATCACGCGGGCTTTGCGAAGCACGCCCTCCTCGTCCAGCCCTGTCCCCGAGCCAGCGGACTCACCCACATCAATACCAGTCAGCGCCGAAAAGATCGCCGCCGCACTCGTGGTGTTTCCGATTCCCATCTCACCCAGACCAGCAATATCGAAGCGCTCCGCCGCATCCTCAGCGTGCCGGGAACCCAGCGCAATAGCGTTGGTAGCTTCAGCTCTGGTCATCGCAGGTTCCTGCGCAAAGTTTTTGGTCCCCGGTTCCGTACCTGCATCCACAACCTCTGTCACAATGTTTTCCCGGCGGCACAACACGTTGATCGCCGCGCCTCCGGCGGCAAAGTTGCGCATCATCGCGTGCGTCACCGAAGAAGGAAAGGGGCTGACGCCTTCGGCAGTCACTCCGTGATTCCCACAAAAAATGTAAAGCCCTTTTCGTGATGTCGTTGGGTGCTCGGTCTGCTGAATCAGCGCTAGCTGAATCACCAGATCTTCCAGTCTTCCCAGACTGCCGCGGGGCTTTGTGAGATTGTCCAGCCGCGAGCGAACCCGCTGTTCCAGTTCAGAGTTCATACGTAAGCAGACTGGCACACGCTTGTTGAAAAGTTAGAGGATTCCCTCCAGTCAGCAGGGAGTCGATCACCGAGTTCACGCCAACATGTCCAACTACTGCCGCAGGGAAAGGACCCACTCGTATCGTTTGTATCGCGCCGCCAATGCGTTCTCTGAAATCGCTCCACCTTTCTCCTCCTGGCGGGGTAACTTTCATCCAGTCAGCCAGCTTGTCTCTCGCCAGCGCGGGATACTCAATTTCAATATCGGCCCAGCTCCTCCCGTCCCATTCGCCTAGCGCGATCTCCGCCAGTTGCGGCAAGACCACCACCTCGCGGCCCTGCGAAAGGATCGCAGCAGACTCGGTGGCCCGCTTGAGAGGACTGGTGTAGAACACTCTCGCGGGCACATCCAGTGCTTGACACGCCGCACGGCCTGCCTCGCTAAGCCCGGGGTCGGTTTGCCCCAGCATTACGCCTCGCAGCGTCGCCTCGCCATGTCTCACGAGATACAAGGTTGGCATGTGAACACAATCAGGCAAAGCGTCTCGGCTACCTGCGAAGTGGCTCCGAGGCAATCACCATTCACTCCACCCATACGTTTCGTAAACCATATGCGCGCAAGCAGAACAGTCAGGGTAGAAATTCCAAGCAGCCACGAAGCCGCGAGCGCTCCCGGCCAGAACGCAAACGCCACACCCTGGCAAAGGACCAGAATCGCAGTAGTCGATGTTAGCGATTGAGAGAAGGTGAGCGCCGAGCCTTCTCCCGCCACCGGAGTAATCCATAGCAGAGCCACTATCACCGTCCGGCTGATCGCAAGGCAGGCCGCAAGCGCAGGGACGGGCGGCACCGTAATCGAACCCAGTGCCTGCCAACGGATGAGTGTCAGTAGAATGAGGGCAATCGCGCCGTGCGCGCCAATCCTGCTGTCTTTCAGAATGCGTTGAATGTGCTCGGGTGTACGCCAGGCCCGCACAGCATCGGCAACGTCAGCAAAACCGTCGTCATGCAATCCACCGGTAATCAGCGTCCAGAACGCCAGGACGAGGATGCTGGTTAGCGCAAATGGCAGATAGCCCCGGGTCGCATCCAGAGCCAGACCTCCGGCAATTCCCAGAGCGGCGCCAACTACAGGAAAGAACAGAGCGCTCTGCCCCGGAACTGCAGTCTGAGAACGAACAGGAATGATCGTAAGGAACTGTACAGCGCCAAGAAACCGGCGAATCACTGTCTATTGCGGGACCGCAACGTTACGCGCATCCAGTTGTCCAGTGACTGGCTTAGGCTTCTTCGAGCGAGGCAGAAGCGCGATCGCCACGGCTCCGATAAACGACAGGACAAAGACCGTTTGGAGAGGAGTGGTGTAGGATCCAAAACGTTCATGCAGCATGGAGACAAGGTAAGGAAACCAGGTCTGCCCAATCGTATCGGTCGGCAAAATTATTGCCATGGCCCGCGCCAGAGTATTCACGCCAAACTGCTCGGCTGCCATTAGCGGGATCAGCATATAGTCGGCGCCCATGCCAAACCCGAATAAAATCGCAAATACGTAGACCATTTCCGGAGATTCCGGTCGCACCAGAAACAACAGGGGAATGGTAGCCGCAACCAGAACATACGTTACGGTCATAACAATCTTCTTGTTGTAGCGGTCGGCCAGCCAGCCCATCGCCAGACGTCCGCCAATGCTGGAGAACAGAATGCATAGCGTTGCCTTGCTGAACATGTCGTCCAGTGGTCCTTGTCCCACAAAGCCCTGCTCTTTAAAAACCAGCTTCATGTGTTGATTGATAGAGCCGATCGATCCTATGGAACAGAAACTGCCAACAACCAGTAGCCAGAACGAGGGCTGCTTCAGCAGATATCCAAACGTCTGGGGAGCGGCCCTGACCTCTTCTGCGGCCACCGCATCTCCGTCCGGGAACTGGCCTACATCCGCCGGCTTGTCCTTCATCGCGAACAGCGCAATTGGCCACGCAAGGAACATCAGCAAGCCGATCACGATCAGAGCATTCTGGAATCCCAGTGCCTTAGTCAGAGGCTGTGCAATCAGAATTGCCGAGATTCCTCCGAAGACGCCTACGCCGAGATAGACCAGCGCCATTGCTTTCCCGCGGTTGCGACGGAACCACTGCGTCACGATCACCTGGTGCGCTATCGGTCCTGAGAATATGTAGCCGACTACGTATAGAAACCAGAAGAAGTAGTAGGCCGGCAGGGAGCCCCGCATCGTTCCAAATCCGATGAAGGCCATGGCCGTGAATCCGGTCCCTGCCAGTATCATCTTCCTCGGGCTAAACCGGTGCACAAGCAGAGGGCCGACCCACAAAGTCAGGGTCGCTGCAAGGGGAAATCCAAGCGTTACCTGGGAGCGGTTCCAGCCAAACTCCCTCATGTAGTAATCGAAGAAGAAAGGGTTGCCGTAATAAGGAATTCCCACGGCGATTCCAAAGGTGAAAAACGCGAAAAACGTCATCCACCAGCCGTAGAAATGTTGCTTCACTGCTCCGATCATGCAGGCTCCTGATTCAGGTCTGCCAACACTTTATCATGCAGCGGCTTTTCCGAAGCACCAGAGCGACTTATCGGTCCGGATATACACCTTGCTGTCGGCAATCGCGGGTGTCGCAATCACGTCTTCGGCCAGATCCCCGGAGGAGAGAATTTCCCACTCGGCCTTTGCGGTAGTGACCGTTACCTTGCCGTCCTTGCTAACGAAGTAAATGCGGTCTTCTGCCGCAACCGGCTGCGCATAGTACTCGCCGATGGCATCTTTCAGACGAGACTCTTTAAGCACTTTTCCCGTTGCCGGGTCCAGCGTAGAGACAATACCGCCGTTGCGGACCAGCCACAGCACATCACGGAATAGCAGGGGTGCTGTCACGTAAGGCACGCCTTTGGTGTGCCGCCACTCTACCGCGCCGCTGGAAACATCACCTTTACCTTCCAGTTTCACGCGAACCAGCCCGCCTGCGGTCTGCGGAGGCATGAAGCCTTTCACGAACTCTTCCTCTGTAACCCTGTTGTCTTTATTGCCGGTGTTGCGGTCTATTGAAGCAAGAATTCGCCTCCAGATGTAAGCCTCGGGCGCGTCCCCGGCCACCTCTGAAAGCTCGATCACCCCGTCCTTGTTTTTGTCGAACTTCCCCGTTGGTTCCTTCCAGGGCGGACCACCTCCGCCTTCGCCGTAAGGCTCCACGGTGTACACAGCATTTTTTGTTACTAGTGGCGGAGCAGCCGGGTGCATGACAACCCCCCGGGCCCACCAGACCCTCTCACCCGTCTTCGCATCGTAGGCTGTTAACTCCTGGGCCCCGGGTGCAATAACCAGCGTCCGTCCCTGAGCCGTCGTATAAAGAGCAGGTGTCGAGTACCCTCCCAATAAACCGATTTGCCGCTCAACCTTCCAGTCCAGCTTGCCTGTGTTCGCGTCGTACGCACCAAGCCATGCCTGCTCCGGAGTATCGATCAGCAGATACACACGTCCGTCGTGAAAGATAGGAGAGCCGGCCAAGCCCTGAACGGCTCCAAATGGCCCAAGCTTCGTAGTCCAGAGTTCTTTTCCGTCCTCAGCCCGGAGCGCGGTGAGTCCAAATTCCGGTATAAAAGCAAGCACCCTCCCCGCACCAAGACTGACTGTGGGAGTCGTAAATCCATTGATAGGATGAGGAGCCTCGGTGAAGCTGCGCGGCACACTCCGTCGCCACAACTCCTTCCCTGACTTCGCGTCGTAGCAGAGCACGAAGCGGGAGTCACCCTCCCAGCCGGTGAGGTAAATGCGACCATCCCCGATAACCGGCGACGAGTTTCCTTTAGGAGTGGCGATCTTCCAGAGGACACTCTTTCCCGGACCGATATCAGAAGGGACATCTTTATCGGAGGAAACGCCGTCGCCGTTCACTCCCCGATAGCGAGGCCAGTCCGAAGCAAAGGCAAGATTGGAGCACAGGACAAGAACGAGACAGGTGGCGCGCATTGCCTATTTTAGACGCGCTACCGGCCTTCCTGGTAGGGCTGAGGTTTCGTCGGCTACTAAAAGTAGCTACAAAACAAATTAAGGGCAGGAGGCAGTCGAAGCTCGCCGCCTGAGTCCAGGATCTAAACAACCTCTGACGTAAGTAGTGGAACCAGTCAGCAGGTGTTAACTCTGACTCGCGTCGGTGCGGGAAACGAAGCTCTCCGGATCGGACTCAAACCGCTTCTTACACTCTTCGGAGTGGAAGTAGTACGTGTCACCCGCGTACTCCATCTTTGCCGGAGCACTCTGTTCGTCGATATCAATTCCGCACACCTGATCACGCGTCATAGCTGTCTGACGCTGCTACATGCCTTCGTGTGACGGTTCGTCTTCGTCGACTATGGCCTTGATCGTCAAAGGTGCATTTCCTTCCAGCCGATTGTTGATAAAGAGGTAAGCTGGCTGACGGCGCGAACGCGAGACATCCATCAGCGTCCGTAACGCCTCCCGTGTCGCCGGGTTGGGATCCTGGATCCGGTCGTATGGCGCGAATTCTTTTACTGCCGTCTCGTAAGGACGTCCCACTCGGAGCAGTCCCCGCGCTACCTGAAAGTCCGCCGTCAGCGCGTCCTGATTCAGAAGCTGACGATGGATCGGAGGCATCCGGGTCCAGGCATTCAGCACGTGTGCCACGTTATAACTTCGCAATACAGCAAAGTATTCAGGCTGCAGGTAGTCTTCATTGCGCACTTCTACCGCGTAACGCCACGAGGTCGGCAATTTGGCAAGAAAGCGGTCCAGATCCGCAAAAAAATCCTGCGGGCGCGAGTAGCTGCGCCTTGAGAATGTCCCGAACTCAAAGATAAGAACAGGGATCCTATCGCGCCATCTCTGGAGCGGCTCCAGCCAGAGCCTTTCGAATACTCCGAAATCGAGAAACGAAGGATTCGGCTGCCCGGCTCGTGGGCCATATCTGGGATGAGTCGGAAAGACTTTGCAAGTCACTTCTTCAGGCACTTTAAAGGCGAAGAGCAGCGACGGTGGCGCGGAAGCAAACACTCCATTCCAGAACTCCGCCGTCGGAAACTGATAGAACGAGAAATCTCCACAAACTATAGGAAATGTTTGCGAGTACTCCCGCAGGCACGTTTTTTCGAACTGTTTCTTCGAGAACCGCCCACGCACCAGATAACTCTGCCGGTCGTAGATCTGGCCCAGCCATCCTTCGTACTTCCATGAGCTGGTGCCGAAATAGATCTGTTCGCCTGCAAGCTGACGCAGCCGCTCAGCAAGTCGCGTGCGATCAAAGCCGGTTGCAGGTTCCTCGTCGAACAACGGAAGCATGATTACGCAGACCGGGGAAGCATCTCCTGAATTTTCGTAGATCTCCTTACGCTTAGCGAACAGGCCACAGGCTTCTTGTCGTCTGCCCCGTCGGCCGCCGCGAGTTGCTGCAGTGCGGACCGAAACTCATGGATAATCGTGTCCTGCAGATCCTCAGGATTCTTCAGACCATAATGGGCCATCAGTAACGCTTCGCCCTTCAGACGCTCGCCTTGCAGTTCCTTCAGTTCCTTGCAGGCTTTCTCATAGCTCCGGCGCAGCGTACCTTCGACGCGCAAATTCGACATAACGCGAGTCATGATCTGCATCCGCCAGCGGCTCGACGCCATCTCCCGTACCAGGTCCTCTTCCCGAACAGTAACCGGTGCATAGTCCAGCATGAAGCAATCCAGTAGCTCCTCAAACGCCGTCGATCTGTCTTTTTGTGCGGTTTCTAATCTGGTCATAATCAGTGTCTCCTGCCCACAGACTGTAAACCAGACCCGTACTAAATTCCGGCCGCAGAAAACCTAACTTGTTGATTGCAAGCAGAATAGAGTTGCGAAATATCCGGCAACGTACTTTTCAGCTACTCTGAATTTCGCAATTATGCCGCCGCCCGCGCTGCTTTCGCCTTCTTCCCGGTCATCGTTCGAATCAGGTCGACCTCGTCCTGCCGGTACGCAGCGCCATCGGTGCGAAACACTTCATGGAACCAGATAGTGGGCTCGCGGCCATCGGTATATGGCTGCTTCCACGAATCCCATGGCAAGAACGTCTGCGTCTTTCCAGCCACCAGACCCCAGTTCATCATCGCCACACTGTGCTTCTTCGCCACTGGCATGCTCCCGGCAAACGTGCTCTTGTTGCCCCGCGCCATATACTCGGTGCACAACAGAGGCCGGTTGTATTTCCGCAACTCATCAATCCGGCGCTCAAACTGAACCGGATCGTTGTAGTCGTGAAACGACACGATATCGGACAATTCCAAAGAGACCTTAGTCATAGGTGACATCTTGTCGGGCTCCGACCAGTTGCCCGCCCAGACGCCGACGGTGAGCGGTTGTGATGGATTCGCGGACCGTGCCCAAGCCGCCGTTTTCGGCAGCAACTCCAGGACCCTTGCGACCTTATTGGCCGGCTCCTGCGAACCATAGCTGGAAGCGTTGGTGTTGTCTGGCTCATTCCACAGATCCCACGCCAGCACCCTCTTATCCTTACCAAACGCTGCCACCACGCCCTTGACATAGGCTTCCAGCCTGGGCTCATCGGCCGGGTTCAAAAGAGCCTTCGCACCAGGACCCTGCACCCATCCCGAGTTATGCACTCCCGCCTTTGGAGCTCTCTGTTTGCCGCTCTGCGGAAACGGGTCCCAGCAGGAATCGAAGAGTACCAACATGGGCCGGATCTTATGCCTGCTGGCAATTTTCAGAAACTCGTCAATGCGTTTCTGAAAGCCGGCGGCATCGGCCGACCACACGGCATCGTGGAGAAACACACGCATCGTGTTCATGCCAATACTCTCTGCCCATCCAAGCTCCAGATCGATACGCCTGGGATCAAAACTGTCCGCCTGCCACATCTCCAGCTGATTGATAGCATTCGCTGGCATATAGTTCGCACCGACCAGCCAGGGCTGCTTTGCGTACCAGTCTTTCGCCCTCGATTCAGTCCACCGGGATCCCTGAGCACTTCCTACTACGCTAACGGCGAGCATTGCAACGGCGAGACGTAAATAGCTCATCGCGCCGAGAGTATCACGAAGCTCGCAAATTCATTTCAGAACAACGTCTCGCAGGCACGTAACAAACAGTCTTCTGTCGGCTTCCTAGCTGGGGCCGTCGCGCGAGCTACCGGCACGAAGACGAACTTTGAATCACTAACTCGGCCCGATAACATTTACCTTGACCGGCTGCGATCTGGAGTCACCAACGCATACAACAACTGAAGCAATCCCAGGCAACAACGATGAAGGAAGTTCAAAGTTGGTCTGGCGCACTGACTCGTCCGGGGAACTAATGTAGGTAGGCGAGAGAAAAAAGCCCGACATTTCCAGTCGCACGCTGTTGATATCAGCGTTTGTCGGCAGGCCCTGGATCCAGACCGCCAGTTCGTTAGTCTGAGAGATAGCTATTTCTCCGGCTCGCCAGGTCTGTCCATCTGCCACGCCTGTGATCAGGAGAGTATCAGTGGGATCTAGCGGAAGATCCACAGCTATCGGGACACCGTTACTTATTCCACTCTCGCCAACGGTGACATAAACCTCGTTCCATCCTGCTTCAAGTCCGGGAGGCAGCTTGAAATTAGCCTGCCAGATACGAGGCTCGTATTCGCCAATCCAAACTGGCCTGATACCTTAGTCGCCTACCTGTGGAAACTCGTCGTCCCTTGTTAAGGTTCGCCCTTCTGACCTAAAGAGGATCGTGACATAGTCGTCCCGAGTTGTGCTGAAATTCAACCCTTTATTGCGATTGTGGAAGGCCGATAACAGCACGCTATTGGTGTTTTGTACGTTAATCGGTCGCCACTTTCTAAAGCAGACCATCGAAGCACCGAATGCGTTGCTGGATACTTGCTCAATCCTGGCGAACCCTGCTGTGCGACATAGAGCCAATAAGCAGTTAAGGTTCGGCGCGAGCCAATTGTCGGTCTGTCCGGCAAACTCATCGTGCTCAAAGAACTCGAGGACGGCGCGACCTCGGAAACTTTCCGGGAGATGTTCGTCGTGAAGCACGTAGGAACTGACTGCTGCACATTCCCGACTGATCGAGCAGATACCTTCCAATGCACGCAACGGATGTTTTAATTGATACAACACTCCCGTAAACAAAACGATATCGAAACGACCTACGGTCAATGGGTTCAACTAATAAACATCCAAGATTCTGTACTCTGCTCGGGAACCTAATCTCCTCGCGGCTTCACGGAATCGGGGATTATCCCAATCGTCTACTGCAGTTACAGTTGCACCCTTACGCTCCAACTGAAAAGCGTACAGCCATCCCGGGTCCCGACATCCAGAAAGGTTCTGCCAGTTAAGTCCGCCGGAAGGTTGAACACTGAGAGTCGGTCCTGAAGAGATTGGATTGTGTTGACACCATCCGCATGCGAGCCGTGAGGGAACACAAAGCTGTGCCACCACCCTTTACTCTCGCGATCCTCAGACCACTGATGCGCGTGATCGAACCTGGTAGCGAGAGATGACTTTGGGAGGGAAAAGGCCGCACACCATTCTACGAGGCCCTCGGGTCTACCAAGCCCTCGTGGCGGCTAACCACTTCCAAAACTTCTCCGCCGCGTCCTTAGCGGTAACAGATGCCTGCACAATCAGAGTAGTCCGCAAAACTGACCCAATGCTCACGGTGACGTGCCGCGAATTTCTCTACCAAACGTAATTTGGAAGGCCCAGTCTTAGTGCTACCTTCCCTTAGCCATCCTGCTGGTGAGTTCTGAGCAGATCCTGGCGAACTCGTCCGGTCCGGTAAGCCAGGCTGCTGTGTGGCCGCTCTTCGTTGTATTACTTTCTCCACGCTTCGATCTTCCGCCGCGCATCAGCCAGATTCACGAACCAGTTCGTGTTCAGGCATTCGTCTCTGAAGCGTCCGTTGAAGCTCTCAACATGGCCGTTCTGCACCGGCTTCCCGGGTTGAATATGGACGACGTTAATACTCCGCTGTTGCCCCATTCCACGAAATACAGGCTGGTCAACTCCGGACCGTTGTCACACCGGATGCAGCCCGGCGCGCCGCGTTGTTCGATCACACGCTCCAGCACCCGCGTTACCTGCCGGCTGGAAATGCCTGTGTAACGAAGTCCATAGCCCACTCCTGGTTTGGCCGCTCAAGCAGCGGATTGACAGGAACGGTTCGTGTCACCCGTTTGCGCTTCAGCCGCCGCACCCATCAGGCCTGCAAGCCTGACGCTCGCCGAGCGCATGCTCGGCCATTACCAGCGCCACATCCCGCCGGGCGCTCACAAGCTCCAGCCGTAATGAAATGGTCTGCCTCGGTATTCTGGGTGCTGTTCGTGTAAGGGGAAGGGCAAAAGCAACGAGAAAAGGGAGGGAACATGGAAATTCGTACTGTCGGCATCGACCTTGGAAAAACCGTTTTCCACGTGATTGGCATGGATGCAAACGGAAAGATTGTACTTCGAAAGAAGCTGTCACGCTCTCAGCTTCTTGCCTGGATTACAAATGTGCCGGAGTGTCTGGTCGGAATGGAAGCGAGTTGTGGAGCACACCATCTCGGTCGCGAGATTCACAAGCAGGGGCATGAGGTTCGCCTGATCCCAGCGCAGTTCGTACGTCCTTTCGTTAAGTCTCAGAAAAACGACTACGTCGATGCCGAGGCGATCGCTGAAGCGGTCCAACGCCCTACGATGCGATTCGTCCCGATCAAAAGTGTCGAGCAGCTGGACCTTCAGGCGATTCATCGAGTCCGCGAGCGCCTGATCGAGCGCCGTACCAGCCTAATCAACCAGCTCCGTGCGTTTCTGCTGGAAAGAGGCATTACGGTGCGGGCCGGCCGCGAGTGGCTCCGGCGCGAGATTCCGGCTCTTCTTGTACTTGTCGAACAACAACTCTCCGGCCGCATTTCCCGTCTGCTGACACGAATGGTTGAAGAATGGAACAGTCTCGACAAGGACATCGACGAAATTGATTCAGAGATCGAGGCTATAGCAAAGTCAGATGAGGCGTGCCAGCGACTACTCACGATTCCGGGAGTGGATCCGCTCAGCGCAACTGCCATGATCGCGGCAGTCGGCAATGGTGCAGCTTTCACTAAAGGACGCGAATTCGCCACGTGGCTCGGTCTCGTTCCGCAGCAGTGTTCGACTGGTGGAAAGCCGAAGCTTCTGGGCATCAGCAAACGCGGGAACGAGTATCTTCGAAGATTGTTCGTTCACGGTGCCAGGTCAGTTGTGAACCGCGTCAAACGGGAGACGTTGCCGTTTGGAGAATGGATCACGTCTTTGACGCTACGCTCACATTCAAACGTTGTGTCGGTTGCCGTCGCCAACAAGCTGGCGAGAATTGCCTGGTCAGTGCTTAGCAAGCACACTCGGTTCCAGAGAAGCCCGATTACCTGTGCGTCCGCTGCGTGAACAGTTGGAGTGGCTCACATGACGAAACAACGAGTTCCAGCAGCATTAATTTGTCTCGCGAGCAACGAACAATCACGCGGGGCGCCATCGAAGCTTTCGGGCACAGGGCCGCCGTCCTGCAAATCCACAATCCGGCAACCCGGGAGCCGGAGTCAAGGCAGCCTTCGGCGCGCAAAACCCGCGCGGCCTTGACACCGGCCCCGGATTGCCAAACGGAGCTTAGAGCAGAACGACGGCACATCCTTGACCGCCAGTAACGACAATCTGCGCCAGGGTGTCTGGCAATTCGGTTTGTAACTCAGCTCTTTACAGTTTGATAATCCTGCCTTAGGATTGCGACGCAAGAAAGATGGCAGAACGGTCTCCCCGCGCGCCTGAAGCCTGACGAAAAAACTGGCAGCAAATGCCGAGCCGTTATGAGGCCGGGCGCGTGCGGATTTCATCATGGCCGGGGTTCAAACCCACACAGAGGCCGAATACATTTGCGCAGACCTTATTCTGACCAGACTTCGCGCTTGCAACTGACCGGCAGACCATACATTTTTTCGGATCACCGTCGTCAGCGCTTCTTTGTCCAGGCTCAGATCGGCCACCAGACTCTTCAGCCGCCGGTTCTCGTCTTCCAGAGCCTTCAGCCGCTTCGCATCGCTCACATCCATCCCGCCGAACTTCGCCTTCACCGCCCCGATGATCTTCTCTTC
>JACMLA010000527.1 GCA_014379815.1 Bryobacteraceae bacterium
GCCTGACGTCCGGACTCACGCTGTCCGGAGCTGAGCCAGAGGCCGACTTTCGCAGTTTGAAGTCTCTGGTAGCCGCTGCGAAAGACGAGGCCGGGATCGCGAAAGCATTTGGAGAGGACTCTTTGAAGTCCGGCAAAGGTGTGTTGGCGCACGCCGGTGAATTCCTTGTGGCTGTCCGGTCACCGTCTCCGGCGCGCGTGACGATCGACGAAGGAACTCCGGTCTCCTTGCGACGCGTAGGCTCTTCGGACCTGTACGTCTCCAGCGCGAGTCTGTCCGAGGGCACGACTCACAACGTGCAGTTTCTTGCCGAAGGACAAGCGTTCGAGGTGGTGCAGAACGTTCGGGCGTTTCCGCAATCCGCCTATGAGAAGTCTGGAGTGCCGCAAGGCAAACTATCGGACAAGATGGTGCACGAAAGCAAGATCTACCCGGAGACTAAAACAGACTGGTGGCTTTATGTTCCGGCTCAATATAAGGCTGGGACACCTGCGGGTCTGATGGTTTGGCAGGATGGCGAGGGTCTGGTCAAGCGGGATGGCAGCCGGGTTCAGATCATGATCGACAACCTCACACATGAGGGCAAGATCCCCGTGATTGTCCATATGTTCATTTCGCCCGCGTCGCGCCAGATGCGGCCCATCGAATATGACCGGCTCGATGACACGTACGCACGATTCCTGCGAGATGAGGTTGTTCCGAAAGCAGCGGCGATGTATGACATTCGCAAGGATGCCTATAGCCGCGCAATCACCGGAGCTTCTTCGGGTGGTATCTGCGCCTTCAATGCCGCGTGGAATATGCCGGATCAGTTCAGCCGCGTGCTCTCGCTGGTAGGCAGCTTCACCAGCATTCAATGGAAGCCGGGAGAACGGGACGGTGGCAATTTGTATCCCTTTATGGTGCGCAAGATGCCGAAGCGCAATCTCCGGGTTTGGTTGCAGGACGGGTATAACGACCTTGAGAACGACCATGGCTCGTGGCCCTTGCAGAACCTGCAGATGGCGAATTCGCTAAAGCGCAAGGGTTACGATTTCGCTCTGCGGTGGACCAGCAGCTATCACGGAGGCGGTGGCAAACCTGACCTCGCCGATGGTCTGATCTGGCTGTGGAGAGGCTATGATTCTTCGAAGACTGCCGAAGAGTTTGTGCAGGATCCGGCTGAGATGGCGAAACCTGAGTTTCGTGTCCGGGCATTAAACCGCGATTAAAGTTTACTCGTTAGCTTTGTACAGAATGATCTGGGTGCAGCGGAAAAGGGCTATGGTCTTTCCCGATTCCTGTACTCGGACTTCAGCGTCCCAAACCTGCGTTGTGCGGCCTTTGTGAGCACGTCGGGCTTCGCACAGCAGCAGTCCTTCGAGCGCGGTCCCGATGTGATTGCTCTTCAGCTCTATCGTCGTAAAGCCACTTGCTGTTGGCGGCAGGTCGAAGAACGTACCAAAACCACAGGACGAATCCGCCAGCGCAATCACGGATGCCGCGTGCAGGTATCCGTTTGGGGCAAGCAGCTGGGGTCTGATGGGCATACGCGCTTCAAGGCGGCCGGGTTCGGCTGCTGTGACCTCAAAACCAAGCAGTTCCGGAAGCCCTGAGCGCCGCTTATTCAGGTCTTCGACCGTCGGCAAGAAACCCGTTCTGCTTAGCACCCCTGGTTACCGGCAGCTGCTGTGGCTGCTTTCGGTTTACGGAAGTTGCGCTCGGTCATGTCTTTAGGATCGGTGGACACGGTCTGGTCGCGCCAGAGCCAGCGCATCATGTCCGGAAAGATTGCTCCACCCTGCTTCTGGCCATGTTTGCCAATACCCCACGTGTAGTTGACGTCATAGCCTTTTTCGGTGAGTGCCTGCTGCATCCGGACATTCTGCAGGAACCAGTCCCACTTTTCGTCGTAACCATCGCGGCGCATTCCACGGTTGTCGTTGCGCCCGTCCTGGAGATACACCCGAATTGGCTTCGTTTCGCTTTTCCGGATGATGTCCGGATACGCATGACCCCCGCGGATGTTGGTGTAACTGCCGACAATGCTGAGAACCTTACGGAACTCCGCAGGCCTGTGCCACGCGACAGTGAAGGCTGCAATTGCACCGGAGCTTGCGCCACCGATACCCCGGCGCTCCGGATCTTTGGCGATGTTGTAATCTTTCGCGAGGACCGGGAGAAGTTCGTCCACGATGACCCTTGCATACTTATCGTCGAGCGCGTTGTATTCCGTTGGCCTGTTGGTGGTGCGGTCTCCCCACTCTTTTGGGTTCGGCTCAGGCTGCTCCGGGGTTCGGCCAGGGTTGATGAACACGCCGATCATGACTGGGATCTCGCGACGATAAATCAGGTTGTCGAATACGTGATGCGCGCGGACGTCACCCTCGGGTGCCATGTAAGCCTGACCATCGTTGAGAATCATCAGGCTCGCCGGTACGCCCGGGTCGTACTGGGCGGGCACGTAAATCCAGTACGTGTGCTGCGTTCCGGGGTACGCCTGGCTGGGAATGACAAAGGGCCCCCGGACTTCGCCTTTGGGAACGCCTTCCTGGGGTAAAGAATCGGGCCCAAGTCGGTAGTATTTGTCGGCATCCGGTTCGGGAGTCTGCCAGGCGTACGCAGCAGGGGCGAGAGCAAGGACAATCAGGGCAGCGATTTGCTTCATCGTTCAACAAGATATGTCAGAGGGGCACGGCGGGGCAACCGGAGCCCGCGGCAGTGCGTGATCCGCAGTAGGTCAGACGCGACATAAGTACCAGCAAGCAAAAGTGTTGGCGTGGTAAGATCACCGTAGCCAAACGACATGGTCGAGATTGTTCCTTCGATACTTTCGGCGGACTTTGCGCGCCTCGCCGAAGACATCGCGAAGGTAGAAGCCGCAGGAGTCAAACTGCTCCACGTCGACGTTATGGACGGCCATTTCGTGCCGAATCTGACGCTGGGAACTCCGGTGGTTAAGGCAATTCGTAAGGTGACGAAGCTGACGCTGGATTGTCATCTGATGATCGAAGATCCCGACACTTATGCTCCGATATTCATCCAGGCTGGAATCGACCAGGTTTCGGTCCATCAGGAAGTCTGCCGCCATCTGGACAGAACGATCCGCCTGA
>JACMLA010000528.1 GCA_014379815.1 Bryobacteraceae bacterium
ATGTTTCCAGCTTCAGCTGCTTTGAAGGCAGGCCGCAAAAGGCGGGTGTATTTCGCCGGCTTTGCAATGATGTGATCGGCCGGAAATACTCCCATGACAGCGTCTTTGTCGATGGAGTTCAGGATGTGCGCCGCAAGCCCTATACACGGTGCCGTATTGCGCTGCGCGGGTTCAGCCAGAATCTGATTCTTTGGGATCTCCGGCAACTGGCTGATGATCTCCTTGCGGAGCAGATCGTTGGTGATTACCCAGAGCTGTTCGGGTGGGATGACAGGGGACAGGCGATCTACGGTCTGCTGGATCAGGGTGCGCTCACCAAGGAAATTCAGGACTTGCTTGGCTCGTGCGCGCCGACTGCGGGGCCAGAAGCGCGTACCCCGGCCACCCGCCAGAATCAGGCCGTAGTGATTGGACTTAGGCACAGCGAACAGTGTAACGGAAGTTTGGCTAAAGCCCGAGAAGTTTGGCTAACGTCCGAGGGGATACGCTCGCACGAGGAGAAACGTGCGATTCCAGCGCGTGCGCGAGAAGAAGTGCTGCGCGAGGTCAATGAGATGGCTGGGATTGAGCGTGCCGCCCACCAGCTGCTCCGTAGGTGCGTCGTAAGACCAGAAGATCAATACCGGCTTGCCGATGATGTTTTCTCGCGGGACGAAGCCCCAGAAACGGCTGTCAGCGGAGTTGTCCCTGTTGTCTCCCATGGCAAAGTAGTGCCCGCTGGGACTGACGAGCTCATTGCCCTGAACGTGTTCCGCCAGCATCTGGCGAGCCCGTGCGTCGATCAGAATATCGGGCTCTGCCTGGGGAAAATTGTTCAGATATTGAGAGACCTGACTCGGCTCGAGACGACGATAGGGCTCTTCGATGCGTGTTCCATTCAGGAAGAGAACTTTGTTTTCAAAGCGGAGGCGATCTCCAGGTACACCGATCACCCTCTTGACGTAGGGTTGTGCCGGCTCAGGTGGATACTTAAAAACGATTACGTCGCCGCGCTGTACTTCTTCGTACGGAAGAATTTGCCTCGAAAAAGCATTCGATGGTGCATACGCGAGTTTGTCGACAATCATGTGATCGCCCACCAGAACGGTGTTTGTCATCGAGCCAGTCGGGACTACGAAGGCCTGCAGTAGCGTCGTTGTGCCGAACAGCAGGAGCAGAACGGTAACGGTCCAGTCGGCAATCCAGTGGCGGACTTCTTCCTCGGGCTCATCTTTTGGAGAAAATGAAACCGGCTTGCCGGATGCGGATTCGACCTGTGTTGCATTCGAAGCCAGCGTCGCTTTTTTTGCGGATTTACTGCGGGGAGGGGAAGCCATGGATCAGCTTGAGTGTACGATTCCAGCGGGTCTTGGTTGGAAAGTTCCTGACGAGGTCAATCAAATGATCGATGTTGAATAAGGAACCGGCGAGGCGATCGGTTGTCGTGTCGTACGACCAGTAGACGATCAAAGGCTTACCGATGATGTTTCCGCGTGGCACAAATCCCCAGAAGCGGCTGTCCAGCGAATTGTCCCGGTTGTCTCCCATTGCGAAATAAGAATCAGGGGGTACAACCACCTCTCCGTTTTTGACGTTATTTTGCAGCATTTCCACTGCACCATCGCTCACTGGTAAATACGGAGTGCTCGGAAAGTTATCACGATACCCGTCAATGTATTCCGTCTTGTGAACTTTGTAGGGCTCGTCAACGCGGGTTCCGTTCCGAATGATTTGCTTGTTCTCAATTCGGATGCGGTCTCCGGGAACACCGATCACGCGCTTCACAAATGTCTGCTTAATGTCTACCGGATACCGGAACACAATGACGTCGCCGCGTTTCACATCCTGGTAGGGAAGAATGTGTTTACTGATTGGGCCAGAGGGCGCGTAGGCCAGTTTGTCGACCAATAAATGATCGCCAACCAGCAGATTGTTTTCCATGGATCCGGTTGGGATCACAAACGCCTGCACGAGAGTCGTAGTGCCGAAAAGCAGCAGCAGCACGGTAACGGTCCACTCGGCGATTGCACCGCGCTCAGTGGAAACTGTCGCGGGAGGTGGTAGCTGCTCTACCGGTGGGGCTTCTGTTACCTTCTCTTCACTCACTTGGCACCATTGTAACAACGCGGAGGTTCGACAGATTGTGGCTCTGCGTTGCCAACAAATGTCTGGTCATGCGGAAAATCGCCGAAACCGGAAGACTTCGACAAAAGATATCCAGATGTTTAGCACGCCGAGTCCGCTAAGAGCCCCGCGGAAGAAGGGACTTTGCCATGCTTGCCGCACCCAGAGAGGGAAAACCGCTGCACTGGGTGCCCAGTCTGTGACCCACGGGTAGATCAGAAGGAACACGCCAAGTTCGAAGCAGAAGATTGCAGCCATCACAGCCGCAAATTTATGATGCCATCGATAACGGGGCTTCTCTGCCAGCGTAAGGGTGACCGAATCATTGCCCGGATCGTGCCCGGTTTCAGGCTGTTGCATTCACGGTCGCGCTGCTGCCGGCGCTGATTTGATCGTAACCCGTCCACAATTCCAGCTGGCAAAGAAGGCGAACGGGCTCGAAACTAAAGCGGTGCAGCCTGGTAGGTCCATGAGCGCGCAGGGCGCGGTAGTGCTCGTCTGTGCCGTAACCTTTATTCCGTGCCAGACCGAACTCGGGAAAGACCTGATCCCATTCACGCATGCACTGATCGCGGGCTGTCTTAGCGAGTATGGACGCGGCAGCAATGCATTGGCAAAGCGAGTCGCCGTGAATGATGGATTGTTGCGCCACCGGTAAATCCACTGAGACCGCATCGATCAGAAGGTAGTCGCACGCGGGCGACAGCTTAGAGACAGCGCGGCGCATCGCCAGACGGGATGCCTGCAGAATGTTGATGCGATCAATCTCGTACGCGTCGGCAGCGCCGATCGC
>JACMLA010000067.1 GCA_014379815.1 Bryobacteraceae bacterium
AATTGCCTGGCAGGTGCCTTTCGGAGACAACGCCGCACTCCGGGCGCATCCGGCTCTGCAGGGGATTGCGCTCCCGGAAAAGCTTGGCTCCGTGGGCGTAGCGGGCACGCAGGCGACTCGTGGAGGGCTGCTGTTTCTTGGCGGCGGCGACACGGCGTTTCATGCAGTAGACATGCGCAATGGAAAAGACCTGTGGACGTGGCCTGCGAACCGCAGGACAACCGGTACTCCGATGACGTATCAGACAAAGGCCGGAAGACAGTTTGTGCTGATTGCCACCGGGTCGGGCGCCGACGCCGCGCTGATGGCGTTCACGCTTCCGGAGGACGCGAAGTGAAGCAGTTTTGCAAGCTCGCCGTAACGCTCGTGCTTGCCCTTGTGGCAGCAAACGGGCAAGCCCTAACCGGGGTCGAACAGAAAATTACAGCAGCCATGGAAGCGGATCTCCCCGCAGCGGTAGACCTGCTGGAGCGCATCGTCAACATCAACAGCGGAACGTTGAACCCCGCAGGAGTCCGGCGCGTCGGTGAGATACTGCGACCGGAGTTCGAGGCCCTCGGATTTAACGTGCGCTGGATTCCCATGGACGAGGTCAAAAGGGCCGGTCACCTCGTAGCCGAGCGCAAGGGCACCAAAGGCAAGAAGGTGCTCATCATCGGGCACATGGACACGGTCTTCGAATTGTCCAGCCCTTTCCAGAAATGGACCCGTGACGGCAACACCGGCATTGGGCCAGGCACCAGCGACATGAAGGGCGGAATCGTGATTCTGCTGCTCGCGCTGAAGGCAATGCACCGGTCAGGAGCTCTGGACGACACCTCAATAACCGTATTCCTGACAGGCGATGAAGAGAGAGTGGGCGAGCCACTTTCAATCTCCAGGCGCGATCTGATCGAGGCGGGCAAGCGGAGCGACGCCGCCCTGGAATACGAAGGAGGTTCGCGCGTAGATGGCCGCGAGTTCGCAACCATTGGCCGTCGCAGTTCCTCCAGCTGGACTCTTCGAGTGACAGCGCAGGAGGGCCACTCCTCTGGCATCTTCAATCCGAGAGCCGGTAGCGGCGCCGTCTACGAAATCTCCCGCATCCTGGCAGCGTTTCACGAGCAGTTGCAGGAACCCGGTGCCACCTTCAATACAGGCATCCTGCTGGCCGGAGCACAAGTTCAGTTCGATGAGGCAAAGTTCAGCGGCAGCGTCAACGCCAAGTCCAACATCATTCCTCCAGCAGCCATTGCATCGGGCGATCTGCGCACGTTAACCGAGGAGCAGACGCAGCGCGTACGCGAGAAAATGAAGCAGATTGTGGCGAAGCATCTGCCCCGCACTTCCGCGGAGATCACCTTCGAGGACAAGTATCCGGCGATGGCAGTTACCGACGGAAATCAAGGGTTGCTAAAACTTCTGAACGGCGTCAATCGCGACTTGAATATGGAAGCTATGGAAGCCCTCGACCCAAGCCGGCGCGGTGCGGGCGACATCTCGTTCGTAGCTCCCTTCGTGAGTGGCCTGTCTGGCCTCGGAGCGAACGGGGGAGGGGCGCATGCTCCCGGCGAGACGATCGATCTAACGCGCATCCCCGTGCAGGCGAAACGCAGCCCGCTCTTGATATACAGATTGACCCACTGAAGGCTGAACATGATCAACCGAAAATCGTGCGTTTTTGCGGGATCGCTACTGATTCTGACCATTTCGGCGGCGGCACAAACCCCGGCGGATCTGATGAAGGATCCCACCGTAATAGCCGCACTCGAGGCTGCAAAGCGTTATGA
>JACMLA010000529.1 GCA_014379815.1 Bryobacteraceae bacterium
AGCCCAAGAGCTTGCGTCGCAACTCCTTGTTTGCGAAACGGAACGCCGACCCAGTAGCCTACTTCGATAAGCTCGTCCGGCACGGTCACGCGGGCGCCAATACAACCGGCGAATTCGCTCTGCCCGATGAGAATCGCGAATGTGTTCTGATCAGCAAGCACTTTGGCAAGCCATTCCTCAGCATCCTTCCGGGTGAATGGCCAGGGAATTCTAGCGGTCCACGAAATACCCTCCTGGTCGTTCTCCAGTAAGCAGGTAATAGGTTCTGCGTCGCGCGACGTCAAAGGGCGCAGCATTACTCCCGTGAGCGGTGCCATTGATGCTCTCAGAGTAACCCCGCGCCCGGTGATACGATCCGAGAACCCATTTCAGGCCCCTATGAATCTGGACGTCACTGTTTTATCCCGAGTTCAGTTTGCGCTAACGATCATGTTCCACTACCTGTTCCCTCCCTTAACGATTGGGATGGGTGTGGTTCTGGTGTATCTCGAAGCCATGTATCTCCGGACCAAAGAGCCGATCTACGAGACGGCTGCACGCTTCTGGACCGGACTGTACGCTGTCAGTTTCGCGATGGGTGTCGCGACAGGAATTGTGATGGAATTTCAGTTCGGCACCAACTGGGCGAACTACTCGCGATTCGTAGGCGATGTGTTTGGATCGGCTCTCGCGGCGGAAGGAATTTTTGCTTTCTTCCTCGAGTCTGGTTTTCTCGCGATTCTGGTTTTTGGATGGGATAAGGTTACGCCGAGGTTTCATTTTCTGGCGACTCTGCTGGTCGCTTCGGGATCGATTTTCTCTTCCGTCTGGATTGTGGTCGCCAATAGTTGGCAGCACACTCCGGCGGGTCATGCGATTGTGGAGCGGGTATCACGTGGGGAACGGTTTGTCCGGGCCGAGGTGGTGGACTACTGGGGCGTTGTCTTCAACCCTTCCACCGTGAACCGGCTTTCTCACACGCTGATTGGCGCTTTTGTTTTAGGTGCGTTCTTTATCATGAGCATCTCGGCGTGGTATCTGCTCCGTGACCGCCACACCGATTTCGCCCAGCGTTCCTTTAAAGGCGCACTGATCTTTGCCACTCTGGCAAGCCTGATGGCTTTGGTCTCAGGTCATAAGAACGCAGAGATGATCGCCTATCGTCAACCCGCTAAGCTGGCCGCATTTGAAGGCCACTTTAAGACCGGACCCGCGGAACTCAGTTTGTTTGGGATACCAGATGTAGCTTCCGGCGAATTGAAGCTGAAAATTGCGGTGCCAGGCATGTTGAGTCTGCTGGTACATGGCGATCCCAATGCGTCCGTTATCGGCCTTGACCGGATCCCGCGGGAGCTATGGCCGCCGGTGGCGATTCCCTTCTTCATGTACCACCTGATGGTGGCGCTCGGGTTGTATTTCATAGGCATTACACTGACCTGCTGGCTCCTGCTGTGGCGCGGAACACTATTCACTTACCGGCCTTTCCTATGGCTGCTGGTGATCTCGATTGTGGGTCCGTTTCTGGCGAATGAAGCGGGATGGGTGAGTACGGAAGTCGGTCGCCAGCCGTGGGTCGTGCACCCTAACGTCCTGCGCGATGTTGCGGGCAACCCACAGTTCGACGCCGCTGGGATGCTGCAGTACAACATGGCCGAGGGTTTGCTAACACGCAACGCAATCTCGCCTTCTGTGCGGGGACCGGAAGTGCTGGCTTCGATCATCATGTTCAGCCTGATTTATCTGCTTTTGTTCTGGGTATGGCTTTATGTCCTAAATGACAAGATTCAGAAAGGCCCGAAGCCGGTGAAATTGTCGCCCCATCCTCACAATGGATGGCTAGCATCGACTGCGGGCAGGACTCTTCATGAGGAGTCCATGTCTCAGGCGAAGGATTCTGTCGAGGGAGGCCGGTAGTGGATATCCATGTCACCTGGTTCCTGCTGATGGGCGTTCTTCTGATCGGCTACGCGGTGCTCGATGGGTTTGACCTCGGAGTCGGGATTCTGCATTTTCTTGCGAAGGACGATCATGAACGCCGGCTGTTTATCAACTCGATCGGACCGATCTGGGATGGCAATGAAGTCTGGCTGGTGGTATTCGGAGGCGCGCTGTTTGCTGCGTTCCCCGATGCCTACGCCACGGTGTTCTCCGGATACTACCTGGCGTTTATGCTGCTGCTGACCGCTCTGATTTTTCGTGCAGTCTCGATTGAGTTCCGGAGCAAGATGCAGCACCTCCGATGGCGGCGTACCTGGGATTTCAGCTTCTTTGCATCGAGCCTTCTCGCGACGTTTCTGTTTGGAGTCGCGGTCGGGAACGGCATGATCGGGATGATGCTGAATGCGCGAGGCGACTACATCGGGACGTTCGTGGATTTGCTGAATCCGTACTCCCTGGTTGCCGGACTGTTGGTGGTTGCTTTGTTTGCCATGCACGGGTCGATCTATCTGTTTCTCAAGCTGCCCGAATGCGAAGCACGGGAGCGCGTCCGTCATTACATGTGGCATACCTGGGGGAGTTTCCTCGTGCTGTACGTATTGGGTTCGATATATACCGTCGCTGCTGTGCCCAGGTCGACTATGAACTTCGAGAAGTATCCGTGGGCTGCGGTGATTGTAGTTTTGAACGTTCTGGCGGTGGCCAACATTCCCAGAAGTGTATTCCGCAATCGGCCTATTCAGGCCTTTGCGTCTTCGGCAGTCACCATCATTTGTCTGGTTAGCCTGTTTGGTATCGCGCTCTTCCCCAATCTGGTGACGGCTCGCAATGCGCCGTCTAATAGCCTTACGATCTATAACGCTTCTTCAAGCGAAGGCACGCTGTGGATCATGTTGTTCATCGTGGTGATTGGGATGCCGTTTGTACTGGCGTACACGGCGGCGGTTTACTGGACGTTTCGCGGTCGTGTGGAACTGGGTGAACACTCTTACTGACGAAATGCCCTATTGACGAGAAATCTGATTTTGTCTAGTATGTAGAACATGCCTAAGGGCGACTCCGTCGGGGAGTTTGAACACTTGATTTTGCTGGCGGTTTTGCGCCTGAACGAAGATGCGTATGGGATGCGGATCCGGCAGGAGATTTGTACGCGCACGGGCCGGGACACGTCCATAGGCGCTGTTTACGCCACGCTCGAAAGGCTGGCGGACAAAGGGCTTGTCGATTCCAGACTGGGCGAAGTAACGCCAGAGCGAGGTGGCCGGGCTAAGCGTTTTTTCCGGGTTACGGGCGAAGGCGTCACGCTCCTCAATCGAGCGCGGCGCGAGCTGGAAAGCATGATGGAAGGCTTGCCGGCGGTGCTGCCTTGACGCTTACCGAATCGCTGCTGCGTTTGCTTCCGGATGAGATTACGGGAGACCTGCTGGAAGAGTCTGCCCTGCATTCACGACGGTGGCTGTGGAGCCAGGCCTTGCGTTCCTGTGGGTGGGCGATTGCATTGTCGTGGCGTCGGGGGGAAATCGGAGCAGCTTTGCTCACAAGCTCAGGAGGCGTGTTGCTTCCTCTGCTGGCTGTCGATTTGTTTTGGGCCTGGATCCATTCGCAGGTGCCGTTACGGGCTGGACTCGACCGTCCGTGGTGGATGCTCGCCTGCAATCTCGCGATCGCTGCGGCCGGGTGTGCCTATTTTCGGCGAGAGTGGACTGTAGTGTTCATGCCTTTAGCGGCCCTGACCGTGTGCCTGCTCAATCTGGCCGAGTACCCGTTGTGGTACGCCGTTGCTCTAGTCGTTTTGTCTCTTAGGCTCGGGAGGAAGATACGATGCGCATGATTGTCTGGATTCTTGGTGGTTTGGCGGCGACCGTGGTGCTTGGTGCCGTTGTGCTGACGGCTATGAGCATGCGTCCGGGCGCGGGACAGATGGTGTCGTCTATTGAGATTGCGGCAACTCCCGAGAGGCTGTGGCCCTGGCTGAGCGACGGAGACAAAGCCTTGAAGTGGGTTAGCTGGCTGGTGGAAGTGCGGCCTGTAAGCAAGGACAAAGAGATCTGGGTGATGGAAGACAAGAATAATGGCGGTCAAAAGATGGAGATCGAGGGAACGCTTGTGAAGAGCGATTTCCCGCGATCCATGACTGTCCATCTGAAGGCAGAAGGCGGGTTTGAAGGCGACCAGACTTATGAACTGACGTCGCTGGGTGAGAACCGGACCAAACTTGTGGTCACGTCGCAGTTCCGGTATTTGCAGGCTTTTGCGAGGCTGATGGAACCTGTGATCACTCCGTCAGCTAGTAAGAAATTGCAGGAAGATCTCGATAAGTTGAAGTCGGCGGTGGAGCGGGAAGCTATGGCGTTGCGCTAATCTGACTTGAAGGTGCGGCTGTCGTGGCGCCCACAGCCGCTACTGGAGCAGGCCTGCCGCATAGTCCAGCAAGGCTCGTCTGATCTGATAATCATACGTGGCAGTAGTGAACTGGATTTGCGCATTGGTTTGGACCAACTGGGCCTGACTAAGCTCGACCATGGTTCCAAGACCGAGTTCGTAACGGGCCTGGGCCAACTCGACTGCCTGAGTAGCCTGGTCGACGTACTGCCTGGTGAGCGGGATGCGTTCGGAGGCGGTGTTCACATCCAGCCACGCTACGCTCACGTCGCGCGCGACACGATTCTCGGCGTCTGCAATTCGGCGATCGAGGGCGCGTGCTCGCAAACCTGCTTCGGCCTGGCGAGCTTTGTACAAACCGCCATTGAAGAATGGCAACCCAATATTCAGCCCAGCGGCGCCGAAAGTTGAAGGAATCGCCGAAACGCCTGTAGGTACGTACCCCATCGTTCCGGTGAGAGCGAATGTGGGGTATTTCAGTGCTCTCTCAGCATCAGAGAATTGTCTAGCCGAGCGCAGTTCCGAGCGGAGTGCCAGCAGTTCAGGCCTCTTCAAAGTGGCGCTCCTTTGAAACTCGGTAAGCGCCAGTGGATCCAGCGGCGCAGACGCGACGTCAGTGATATCGGTGTTGTTGAAATCCTGCCTGCCAAGGGCTTGGGCGAGGCTTGCTCGAGCGGCCCTGCGTTCGTTCTCTGCTGAGGCAATCAGCAACTTCGCTTCGGCCAGATTGGTTTGCGCGAAGCTCAGATCGAGGCTGGATTTCAGATCCGCTTTGACCAGCTCCGACGTTTGATCCACAACTACCTGGCGTGCTTCGAGTGTCGCTTTTGCAACCGTCAGGACGGTGTCGGCCCTTAAGGCTCCGAAGTAAGCACGTCTCACGTTCAGGACCACGTCGGCGGCAGTGGCTCTGATTCGTTCTGTGACTGCATCGGCGGCGGCTCTGGAGCTCTCGACCAGATGAGAAGTCCGGCCAAAGTCGAGCAGGGTCTGGCTTACAGTCACTCCCGTTCCCAGCCGGCTATAGACAACCGGGTTGTTCAGCGATCCGGCAGCGACACGCGTTGCGTCGTCCGCGCCCACGGCTGTGAGGCTCGCAGTGGCCTGGGGGTAATAGGCGGAGCGGAACTGCTTGACCCTTTCCCCGGCGGCTTCGGACTCATAGCGGCTCGCTTCGATCGCAGGATGGTTCTTCAATGCGATCCGCTCGGCCTCCTCCAGCGTTAGCAACTCCCTTGATTGTGCGAGAGAGATCGCTGCGCAACAGATCAGGAACCAGCAAGCCTTCACGGCCGCACCTCCTGTTGACGGCGGCCATACACCAGTGAGAAAGCAGCAGGCACAAGAAAAATCGTGAAGAGCAAAGACATAGAAAGTCCACCGATAATCGCCTGCGCAAGAGGCGCATAGGACTCGCTGCCCGTTCCAAGTTTCATTGCCATTGGCAAGAGTCCAATAAGGGTCGCGAGGGACGTCATGAGTACCGGCCGCAGGCGGACCCGGCATGCCTCTGCGACCGCCTCCTGCACAGGCATGCCTTCCGAGATGAGCCTGTGAGTAAATTCAACAATCAGGATGCTGTTGGAGACGACTATCCCCACCATCATCACGACACCCATTAGCGACTGTACATTCAGTGTGGTGTTCCAGAAGAAGAGTGCAATGGCAACTCCGGCTAACCCCATCGGGACTGCCAGGAGAATGATGAACGGATCGACGAATGATCGGAATTGTGCCACCAGGATGAGATAGAGCAGGAGAACTGCGAGACACAGCCCGATTCCAAAGCTGCGGAATGACTCGCGCATGCCCTGCACCATGCCCCGCATGGTTACCCGAGTGCCTTTTGGAAGCGTGAGGGATGCAACGATCTGATCAATTTTGCTTGCAACCCTGCCCAGATCCTCTGTCTCCAGGCCGACGAAAACGTCGATAACGCGCCGCAACTGATAGTGGTCCACCTCAGTCGGAGCGTTGATCCTGACGACCTCGGTGATGGAATCCAGGCGAGTTGGCTGGGTTGATTTTGGAGACCGCAGCGGGATGGCGCGGAGATCCTGCAAACTGCGAATCTGATTCTCCGGATACTGAACTGTCAGCATGTAATCGTTTCCCGACTTTTCATCAATCCAGAAACTCGGAGCAATCATTTGGTTCGAGGTCAATGCGGTAATCACATTGCTGACGACCTCGCGTTGCGTAAGTCCCATCTGGCCGGCTCGTGTGCGGTCGATGTTCAACTTGATCGCCGGGTAGTCGAGGTCCTGGGGTATGTACACGTCGCTGACCCCGTTTATCTGACGGATCGTTGCGGCCAGCTGAGAGCCGATCTCATAGCTGGTCTCCAGATCCGAGCCGCTAATCTGAACATCGATTGGCGCGGGAAGGCCAAGATTCAGAACCGCGTCAACCAATCCGCCCGATTGAAAGTACGTTGTCAAATGCGGCAGATCGGTTGAGAGACGGCGGCGAACGCGCGCCATGTACTCGTAGCTGCCACCTGAGTGACCCTCCTTCAGGCTGACCTGTACGAAGGCGGTGTGCTGGGCCGAGTTGCTGGTGTAGATCGAGGAGAATCCCGGGGTTGTGCCGATATTGGAAACGATCATCCCGAGGTCGTCAGGGGAGACCTCCTTGCGGAGGAGGCTCTCCACTTTGGCTATTTCATCGGCTGTGTTTTCGAGGCGGGTGCCACTTGGCGCTTTGACATTTATCACAAACTGACCCGCATCGGTGCGTGGAAAGAATGCTACACCAAGTGTTGGGAGCAGCAACAGGCTTGCAGCGAAGGTGGCAAGAGAGACGCCACATACCGCCCACGGCCAGCGGAGTGCCCTGGCGACCAGATAGGAGTACAGATCCAGCACCTTCTCGAACCCGGCGTTAAAGGTTTTGTTAAACCGGTCCATCCAGCTTAGACGGGCTTCGGGCTCGTGGTGTTCAATCTTGATAAACCGCGCGCAGAACAGCGGCACCACGGACATCGCAACAATGTAGGAAGCGGCAAGCGCCAGGACCACGGCCAAAGCCAGAGCCGAAAACAGAAACTTGCTAACGCCATACAGCATTGTCACCGGAAAGAAGACCACGGCAGTTGTCAACGTGGCGGCCAAAACAGGTAAGGCGACTTCAGCGCCACCCTTCTCAGCAGCGATCACAGAAGATTCACCCAGCTCCATGTGGCGGAAGATGTTCTCAAGTACAACGACGGAGTTGTCGATGACGCGCGAAAACACTAGCGCCATACCGCCGAGAATCATTGTGTCCAGCGTTCCGCCACCGAGTGAAATTGCGAGAAAGGTCGCGAGGGCGGAAAGCGGGATCGACAGACACACGGCAATGGTTGCGTTGAAGCTGCCAAGAAACACCAGAATCATCACGGCAGTCATCACCAGTCCAAGTGCTCCCTCGTGCAGCAGGGTCTCGATCGCGTTTCTGACATAAGCAGACTGATCGAACACGACATCGGCCGCAAGTTGCTCGGGCACGTCTACCAGGCCTGCTATGGCTGTGCGGATGCCATTCACAACGGAGATGGTGTTGGTATCGCCTCCCTGTTTGAGTACTGGCAGATAAACCGAAGGCTGGCCATCGACGCGGACCACGTTGTTTTGAATCTGCTGGGCGTCTTTTGCGTTACCGATGTCACCAACGGTTACCAGCCCGCCCCCGATTACTTTCAAGGGGATCTTGTTGATGTGCTCCACCTTTTCGACCATCGCGTTGGTGTACAGACTGTAGTCGAGTGGGCCTATTCGTGTGTCCCCGGCAGGCAGGATTACATTGTTGTCATTGATTCCTCTTACAACATCCATGGGACTAAGCTGGTGGGCCTCCAGCTTCATCGGATCCACGTAAACCATGACTTGCCTGTACCGGCCACCGAAGGGCTGCGGAACCGATGCTCCGGGAACATTCGCCACTTGATTGCGGACCGCATACTGGGCCGAGTCGCGCAGTTGGGTCTCGGTGAGCCCCTCTCCTTTGAGCGTGATAAGGCAAACGGGGAGACTCGAGGCGTCGAACTTGAGTACAACCGGTGGGAGTGTTCCTGGGGGCAATCGCCTCAGGTTTGCCATGGAAAGGTTAGAGATGTTCGAGACGGCGGCGTCGGCGTCCACTCCGGGCTGAAAATAGATTTTGATCAGACTGACGCCGGGCAGGGACCGCGATTCGATGTGCTCGATGCCGCTGGCGAGGGTAAAGAAGCGTTCGAATCGACCCGTAATATCGGTTTCAATCTGCTCGGGTGGCATACCCGAGAAGAACGTTGCCACTACCACCACTGGGATGCGAATTGGCGGAAACAGATCGACCGGCATGCGGAGAACCGCAGCCGTACCGACCAGTAACAACGCCAGGCACAGAACGACGATCAGGTACGGATTGCGAATGGAGAACCGGGACACCTGTTAGTGTCCCCCTGCCAGTTCGATCGCTGTTACCAGCCTGGATTGCACCTGTGCACCCGGTTTGAGCAGGCTGCGGTTGCCAATCGCTACCAACTCGTGCTCATTAACACCGGACTTGATTTCCACCAGGTTAGGCGTTTCGATCCCCAGCGTGACTGCACGATGCTGCAGTCTGCCGTCCTTTCCGATTACCAGGACCGATGGCTTTGCCCCTATGCCCGACACGGCTTGTACCGGAACCGCCAGTGCGTTTGGATTTCGGTCGAGAACCAGCGATGCGCTTCCGTACATTCCCGGCATTAGGGATCCGTCAGGATTTGGTATGTCCACTTCAGCTTCCATGGTTCTGGTTGCAGAATCCAGCCGACCGGTGAAGCGTGAGACCTTACCCTGCACTACCCGTTGCAGCGAGTCGACCCGAACCTCGACTGGTCCTTTCAGACGGATGCGAGACACAGTGGATTCCGGAACGGGCAGGGTAAGCCGGAGACGATCTACCTGGGAGATCCGGACTAACGGCATGGCCTGAGTCTGCGAGGCCGTCCCGGCCTGGATCATGGCGCCGGTATCTGCATAACGCCTGGTAACCATTCCGCTAAAGGGAGCCGTGACACGCAGGTAAGACATCATTGTGGCCACCCGAGCTCTGCTTGCATCCGAGACCTGCACCTGCTGTTCGACCGCTGCGACGTTGGCCTTTGCGGTAGCCAGCGCGGCTTCCGCCTCGCGATATCGGGCCGTAGCTGTATCTATCTCCTGCTGCGCGATCAGGTGAGGTCTAGCCTCTGACACCCGCACCAAACGGTCGTATGTGATTTTGGCGATGGCGCTTGCGGATTGAGACTGCGCAACCTGACTTTGCGCCCGGACCACATCGAGTTCAGTGCGTCTATGCACTGCCGACGCCTGCTGGAGTTCCTGGGTGTACTCCGGCACCTCAATGATGCCGAGTAACTGCCCCGAGTTTACGCGATCTCCTACGTCGACGGTAATCTTCTTGAGGTAGCCCGCGACTTTGGAATGCACTTCAACTTCCTGATAGGGCCGAAACTCAGCGGTTAGTTCAACAACTCTTGACAGTCCGGTTCGCTCTGCCCGGACAGCGGTGACTCTCTGAGTGGCTTCGGTGGCTGCTTTAGCGCTGTGCGGCGCGGGGCTGGAGCAGGCCGAGAGCAGAAGCCCTGCTACGGTAATCGCGGATGGCGGTATACGATGCGCTGGCAAGGGCATGTTTTCTTTTTACGTTCTCTGTCGGGTCTGGGATATCCCCGGGACGGGGTAGATATGGCAGATTCGCCCAGTAGACAGCTGGAGTCCGGTTGTCGATGCAGCGGCGTCAGAGGTAAGCTACCGCTAGCGGAACACGTGCAAAGTAATCTCACAGACAAGACGTGGATTGTGTTTCTGATGGGACTAGGATCGTTGCTGGCCCTGTTGTTCGTTCCGGGGACTGCTGCGCTGCGGCGAACCGAACAGGTTTATCGTGAGGTTCGGGCAATTCAACAATCGCGCGAATCGGCAGAGCGGCGAATTGCGGAGATCCAGCGGCACCTTTACGTGGTGAGCCTTCGCGTCAGAGAGTTTCTGCTCGACACGTCTCCCGATGCCTCCGACCGGTATCGGTCCACGGTTGTCGAAAGCCGTTCGAGAATCGAAGGGCAGATTGAAGGACTTGGGGGACAGAAGCTGGGACCGGACGCTGCGGACGCGCTGCGAAGTCTCGAGGCGCAACTAGCCGAATACTGGCCGGCAGTCGAGTCGGTGTTTGCGTGGACGCCTCAGGATCGAGCGGCGAGAGCTACGTATTTCCTTCGGCAACAACAGCGCCCCCGGCGCGAGAACATTATCGCCATCGCAAGCGAGCTAACGCGACTCACGGACGCTTCTTATCAGGACCAGTTTAAACAGGTGGATCAAAGCCAATTGTCGTTCCGCCGGGATATTGAGCGAACCAGTGCCGCGGCGATGTTGATTGGTCTAGTGATCGCGGGGGGAACCGCTCTTCGGATTGCGACTCTTGAAAATCGCTCCCGTACCCAGAGTATGGAGACTGAGCAGGCCGAAGAGCGCCTTCGTCATCTGTCCACACAGCTTATGAGAGCTCAGGAGGAAGAACGACGGTCGATATCGCGCGAACTGCATGACGAAGTCGGGCAAATGCTTACGGGCCTTCGAATTGAACTTGGCGCGCTGGAACGTCTGCGGACGAGCGAGACCTTCGATCAGCACCTGAACGAAACGAAGTCTCTGGCTGAGCAGACCCTTAGAGCGGTACGAAATCTGGCGGTTGGGCTGCGGCCTTCGGTGCTAGACCTCGGCCTCGCACCAGCGCTTCAGTCGCAGGCGCGGGATTTCTCCAGGCGGTCTGGTGTTCGAGCCCACTTTAGTGTGGAAGGCGACGTGGAGAATGTCCCGGATGAGTACCGGACGTGCATCTACCGGCTGGTTCAGGAATCGTTAACTAACTGCATGCGGCACGCCTCCGCCCAGAGCGTGGACATTCGGTTGCGGGAGAGGGGGGGCGTGCTTAATCTTGAGATACGGGATGATGGCCAGGGCTTTGATTTGGCGGCTGAACGGAATGGCACTGGTCTGCTTGGCATGCAGGAGAGGGTGCGCGAACTTGGCGGCAGACTGGAGATCGTGACCCAGGCTGGGCAGGGTACTGCTCTGCGGGTTACTCTGGCGATGTCCTCATGATTCGCGTACTTGTTGCCGACGATCACGGGGTCGTCCGCAAGGGTGTCCGATTCCTGCTGGCTCAGGAAAATGACATTGAGATCGTTGGCGAAGCTGAAAATGGGCGGGATGCGGTTCGTATGTACGCTGAGTTCCGACCCGACGTAATTTTGATTGACATCGCAATGCCGATGCTGAATGGCATTGACGCGGCCGCTCAAATAACCCGTGCGAGCACGAACACCGGCGTCATCCTCCTCAGCATGTATTCCGACGAGGAATACCTGCTGCGGGGACTTGCGGCGGGGGCGAGGGGCTACTTGCTAAAAGACTCCGCTGAACCGGACATGGTCAGGGCGGTTCGTTCGGTTGCTCAGGGACGGACTTTTTTCAGTCCTGCCATCGCCCACATGTTGCTGGAGGACTACGTTCGCCGTCTGCAACAGGAGGGACTTCAGGACTCCTACGATCTTTTAACCGAACGCGAGCGCGAGGTACTTCAACTGCTGGCCGAGGGCAACAGCAATAAATTAGTCGCAACGATACTGAACATCAGCACCTATACAGTCGAGACGCACCGTACGAATATGATGCAAAAGCTCAACCTCCATAACACGGCTGAAATCGTGATCTATGCAATGCGCAAGAAGATAATCTCATGACCGAAGGTCGTTGTCCTGCAGCACTGGTGCTCGTCGGGCGCTCGGATTCTGCTTACTACCATGGATGCTCGGTTCGGTAGAATGGGAACTCGATATTGGGGACGTAGCTCAGCTGGATAGAGCGGCCGCCTCCTAAGCGGCAGGCCGGCAGTTCGAATCTGCCCGTTCCCACCAGAGAACTGAAAAAGCAAAAGGCGTCCCCCAACTTGCGGGACGCCTTTTTGCTTTTGGTTTTGTGAGCGGAAGTTAGAACATGAACTTGACGCCGAACCGGCCAGAGAAACCTGCATTGAACAGATCATCGAGACCGAAGCGGGGGTCGTAGGCTCCGCGGGTTCCCATCTGGTCGGGTGTCCGTGCCAGCAAGGCATTGTAATCGTAGCCCTGAGTCAGATCCACACCGCTGAGGTTGATTGCCGAACCGCCCTGAGCGGCGCCAGCACCACGATTTACGTCTGTGAACCGCTTTCGTGCCGTCTTCTGATTGAAGACGTTCTCGGCGTTGAACTCGAAGCGTACCGACATACCTTCCTTTAAGCGGACGGTATGGCCGACGAGCAGGTTGGTGTAGTTCAGCACCGGAGTACGGCCGAGATCGCCGCGCCCATTCACGAACACCGGAATCTGATTTACGGTGTTGACCTGAGTCGTTAAGGGAGTGCCGCTGCCAAGGAAGAAGAACATGCCAAGGTCGGTGATCTGAGACCCCGTCCATTTGACATCCTTGGATCCGTACAGCTTGAAGACATGAGGGCGATCGGTTGCGAGGCGACCCTTGAAGTCCAGGTTTCCTTGCGCATCGAACAATACCTCATCCAGATCCCATGCGCGGTTAGCATTGCCACCCTGACGGGCGGCAGCCTGAGTCCCTTGTGCACCGGCAGACGTGAGACCAGTGGAGGGACTGGTCAGTTCATCTGAACTGGAGAGACCGGCATAGTTGCCGTACAGGCGGCTGAGAGTGTAGTTGGCGCTATAGAAGAATCCGCTGGAGAAGCGCTTGGTGAGCGAGAGCTCCATAGCATCGTAGACGCGCTGCGGCTTAGGCATGGGGAATGGGCGGGTCAGACCGGTAGTTGGTTGAATCAGGGAGGTGCCTTCGCCGGGGTTGCCGTACACGTAGACTTCATTGCCCGAAGCATCGAGGGTTCCAAGATCCTCGATCGTACGAACGAGGTTGTTGTGGACGTAGCTGCCACGGAAAACCATGTTGTTGGCGAGCTGATACTCGACGCCAACAGTAGTGAGTTCCGTGCTCATAGGCTTGATGCCTCTGGCCACGGAGTCGAATGCTGGAACGCGACGGTCGCGTGGGCGGTTCGGATCGCCACTCCACAGGTCACGCCCGCTTCGGCTGTTGCCGTTGAGGGAGAAGACGTCGGTGGTTTCCAGAGGACGGTAGTAGATGTTCCAAATCTGGCCCCCGAACGTACCTCGGGAGAGTTCATATTTGACCCAGTCGTAGAACCGACCCCAGCTGCCGTAGACCTTCAGGCGGCCGGTACCGAGAACGTCGTAGCTGGCTCCGAGGCGCGGCGCGACTTTGTCGGTATAGCCAAACTCGAACGCATTGTCGCGGATGTCGCGCCGGAACGACGGGACCTTCTCCTGCTCAAACCGAACTCCCAGACTCAGCGTGAGGCGAGGCAGAACGCGGTATTGATCCTGAATGTACAAACTGTCGATCGCGCCCCCAGTCGTGCCACGGGTGCCTGTGTCGTTGATCGCGTAGTAACCATACGTTCCGCGCTGATTCGCGCCAATCGGAGCGGTTAGGCCGGTGTTCCAGTAAACCTGAACGTAGCCGCCACCCTGGTAGCTTTCGTCGATTTTGTTAACCGTCTTCTGCCGTCCCCAGCCGACCTTGATGTTGTGCTGACCAAGGAATTTCACGAAAGTGCTG
>JACMLA010000530.1 GCA_014379815.1 Bryobacteraceae bacterium
CAGCACAAAACGTTGCATGCTTACCCTAAGTCTACTAATTACCCGGTCCACGCCGGAAACGGATTCAGCGACGCCTGGCGGCAGTCTTCGAGGAGGTGCGGGACGCGTTTCCGGCGATCCATGAGACGCATAAGCAAACGCTCCAATGTCTCGGCGTCCCCGTTCAGCCAGTCTGACGGGATCCGGCGCAGCGCCTCATCCACCACCTCTTCCGGAAAGTGGATCACCCGGTCGAGTGCAGGCTGAAAGTCGTCGAGCGATCGTACGGACCGGTAGACCAGCATGCGGAAGTACAGACCCGTAGCGGGACTGTCGACATACTCCCAGTGCGGTCCATTGAAAAGGTATCCGTGATCGATCATCAATGCAATGAACCCGACGCGTTGGGCATGCAGGGCTGGATTGTTGATGAACTCGCGAAGGCGTGCGCGGAGAAACACAGATTGCCGCGCATCGGCGTTCCCGGCCCACTTATCGAAAAGCAATGCGGTCAGGAAATCGCGATGATTCTCCACCTTTTCCAGCAGGGTATCCGGGAGGAAATCGAAAACGGCGATCCTGTCGGGGTGACCGGGAAAGCGGGATCCAAAGTGCCAGCCGATCAGTGGGGGGATGCGGCGGGACCCCAGTTGCATGGCTGCTTCAGGATACTCGTTCAGGAACTCGGGGCTTAAGTTTACGATCTGCATCTCGGGAACGGCCACGCCGAGGTACTTCAAAAACGTTCCGCCCAGCCACTCGTTGATCAGGACACGCCGATGCTGCGGATTGTTTTGGAACTTGACCACATAGAAGCGGTCGTCGTCAGCCTCGATCAGGTGGGCCTGAGCACCTCCGCGCATCTTACGGATGAGGCGACGCGCGTTCACTGGCATTTGCTTCTCAGGGTATCTCAGGCCTGTTAGTACAGTAGTCGTTGAGGATATTCAACTACAGATGGCCGAAGATTTCACTCCGACTGCCGTAACACCGCCGCCTGCGCCCGGACGGAGTAAGGATGAGGTGGCGCTGGAACTGATGAAGTTTATTGCGGTTTCGACCGGTTTTGGCAAGGGAGGCAGCGGGACTGGTTACGGCACTCCGAAGGCGGGAAAGACTCCCGAAGAGCATGCTGAGGCTTTGCTGGAACTGTTTGAAAAATGTCGGACGGTAGTGAACCGGTAGAGTGTCTGCGGCCGATCACCACGACTAGCTCGTTTGCTTACTGGATTGATGTAAATCGGAATCGGCCAGTCACGGCTCTGGTGGAGTGCTTCTGGAGCCATTCCTGAGCGTCTGGTCTGGCGCTGAGCGCGTCGATGGCGGAGTCGTCAGCCCACAACTCGGTCTTGTCCCGGGCCGTTGTTAGCCGGATCTGCTCAAGCTGTTCCAGAGACCGATCCGTCACGTCAATCCACACTTTATCTTTGCTGAAATAGGACATAGTCCAGAGATCAGGGCGCAAGTACCGATAGAGGATGATGCTCCCGTTCGGCCAAGCCCGGATGTCAGTGAGTGCGAAATGCAGTGGGGCATTGTTCTTCGGCAAAGTGTGTGGGTAGATGTAGAACGCCCAGTTCCATGCGACGACCAGCCCGGCTGCCACTGCAACCCACCGCCTCCCGGGAATGTGACGCAGCAGCAGAATGAGGGGAGGCAGATAGAACAGCCGGTAGAACGTGTTCTGAGGCAGCCAGAACACGAGGAAGACAACGTAGCTGATTAGCCAGATCGCATCGATCGCTATCGGCAAACGCGTTTCCGAGACCGGGTCTCTGGTACGAAAGAACAGAGCGACCGCGCACAGCGCGAGCCCAATTCCGGCAAAGGTCAGCAAGTCCGGCTCGAAAAGTCCGACCTTCCCTCCGACCAGCAAACGCTGCGTGCCCCGGAGACTGAGTAGCAGACCTCTGACGAGGTTCCCGGAAAAGCTCGCGTCGGGTGAGTGGGTCATGATCCACTCTGCAAAGGTTTGACCGGGAGACTGTGCCACGAAGGCTGCGGTATACGTGCCCAGCGTCAGGGTGCCGGCGAGTGATGCATAAACCACAGCGGCGCGTCTGCTCCGCCGCCAAAGCGCAAACAAGGCTGCGGGAAAGAAGAAAAGCGATAGCTGATGCATAAGCATTGCCGCAGTATGGGCGAGGGCAATGCGAACAGGCGCAGGCTCCTCTTTCTCGAGGAGTGTGCGTGCGACCAAAAGAAAGAAGATGGCGGGGATGTAAGCATTGGCGTCAGTGGTAAATTTCCACCAGACAGCGGAGAACGCAAACAATGCGGTAAGCGCCGGGCGTCTGATCTGCAAAGACATCAGCATGACGGACGCCGCCCCCAACAACACATTCAGTGCTTGCATGAGGTACAGGGGACGAACCGGAACCCAGTGGTTTACTGCCCGGATCAGGCTGCAATACAGGAGGTGACTTGGCTGGAAAAGCTGAGGCCACGACGAGGGGCTTTCGACAGTTATGGCGAAAGCAACGCCGTCCCAGTAGTATTCGCGGGTCGCAAATACTGTGTAGAGAGCAAGGGCTGCAAGAGGGACGTACAAATCCCGGATGCGGGCCATAGTGAGGGGTCTTAAGGCAAGCCGGCGTGGGCCTGCCTTAGAAGAGACAGAACCTAGCGGCGACCAGTTTTCTTAGCCGCTTTCTTGACCGCTTTCTTAGCTACCGCTTTCTTAGCGGCGCCCTTTTTTGCAACGACGGATTTAGCTGGCGACTTTTTGGCAGGCGCCTTTTTGGCTACCACTTTTCGCGGTGGTGCCTTCTTAGCGGCCACTTTCTTAGCCGGCTGCTTTTTGGCCGGAGCCTTTTTGGCCGTCACTTTCTTTGCAGGTGCCTTGACCGGTTGCTTTTTCGCCGGTGCTTTGGCGGCCTGCTTTTTAGCCGGAGCCTTTTTGGCGACTGTCTTCTTTGCCGCTACTTTTTTGGCACCGCGCGCAGGAGGTTCCTCCTCATCGTCTCCGGCCTCCTCCTCCTCGTCCTCTTCGTCTTCTTCGTCTTCATCCTCGTCAACGTCGTCGCTGGAAACGTCTTCAGACTCGTCGTCGGACTCGTCTGGGTCCCCATCGGCAGCGTCGTCGTCCGGTTCGGCATCCTCGGCCGGCTCGTCGTCAAGCTTGTCCTTAGCAGCGGCAGCAGGGGCGGCTTTGGTCTTCACTGCAGGTGGCTTGTCGTCCTCTTCCTCGTCATCCTCATCTTCTTCCTCGTCGTCCGATGTTTCCGAGTCGTCTTCGTCCTCATCTTCGAAGTCTTCCTCATCGTCATCGTCGTCGCTGCCGTACTCGCCGAGCTCGGACTCCAACTCTACGTGCTCGTCTTCGTAGCTAAAGTCATCCACTTCTTTCTTGTCGCGACTCAGCAAGTCAATTTCAATCATTCCGTACGCCTCCTGTGCGGGCCTTACACACGGATAGTCTAACTCGTTTTATTCTTACCGCAATGCCTTTGGATAAAAAACAAAGCCCCGCGGCATTGTTGCATGCCGCGGGGCTCTGAGTCACGGAGGAGAAGCGATACCTGTCTAACGCGAAGCGATGCGGCGATGAGCCGGCCTGGCTGCTGAGATGCGTCTGGAGGTCGCCCTGGCATTACGTAAAGAGGCCGCCTTCAGGGTAGTCTTTCCCTTTGCCTTGCTGGCTGCTGCGAGTTTGACCGACCCTTGTTTCACGGACGATTTCGCTACTTTGATGCGTTCGATTTGGGAAGCCGTGGGAATTACCAGGACTTCACCCAGTTCCGCCTCAGAGACGTTATTCGCCGAAGTGAGAGCGGAGACGGGCATGCTGAAACGGCGTGCAATCGACTCGAGAGTATCGCCTTCATTTACCCGGTGTATGCGCCACGAAGCACGGCGTTCCGCAGGGATAGTTCCAAGAGCCGCCGTCACCTGAGTGCTGGTGCCATTCGGAACCCGAAGCTCATAACCCATAGGGGCAACTGAACTGAGCAGAGCCGGATTCAGATCGCGTATCTCAGAGATGGGCCGGTCTGCAGCGTCTGCCAGCAGGCCGAGGTGCGTCGGTGCGTCCATGCGGACGGTCTGGTACACCAGAGCGGGTTCAGGCTCGATCCCTTCCAGGCCGTAGTCTTTCGCATTTTTGTGCATGATGGTCATCGCCAGGATGATCGGCACGTAGTTAGTGGTCTCGCGCGGGATCGCATTGAGGGAACGGACCTTCCAGAAATCCGCATAGCCGGTACGCCGGACGGCTCTGTCCACGCATCCATCGCCGCAGTTATATCCGGCAATGGCGAGATACCAGTCGCCGAACTTCGTGTAGAGATCCCGAAGGTGTCTGGCAGCGGAACGTGTCGCTTTTTCAGGATCGAGCCGGTCATCGTGGTAGGGAGTCTGCATCAGGCCGTACTCGCGGCCGCGATACTGCACAAACTGCCACATGCCGACTGCAGCCTTGTGAGAAACAGCGCGAGGCAGGAAGCCGGACTCGGCTTGCGCGAGGTAAATGAGTTCCTGAGGAACACCTTCTTCGGCAAGAATGCGGGAGATGAGAGGACGGTAACGGCCGGCCCTCTTCAAACCGGCAATAAGGGTGCGACGGCCCTTCTCCGAAGAAAAGTAGTTGATGTAGCTGAGCACCGAGTCATTCATCTCGAGCGGCAGCTGCGAGACCGTGGCCTGTACCTGCTCCCGGACCCGCGGCTTCAGGCCGGGGTCTACGGGGAACGTCATGTCCAGGATCTCTTCCAGAGGTGCCCGGTCATAGGCTACCTGGCTGGAAAGATCTCCCGCGCCCAGCCTGTTAACGTCGAATTTATGGATCTCCGCTACCAGCTGCTCCAGTTTAGCTTCGGCTTTGTGGCGGTTGGATGCGTCTTCCGGAAGTGCGAGCAGAAGGTCAACGGCTATGTCGAATTCAGACCTTGCGCCAATTGCATCGCCGAAGTTCAGCAGACGTTTTCCGTTTTGAAAACGCTCTTCCGCGCGGCGGATGCGCGAATCGACTTGCGAAGGGCGCGGAGGAATCGTCAAACTTGGCTTTAGAAAGAACGAGGAATCCCTTAAATAAGGGTTCGCTTCGACCACAGGAGCCTCGATCGGTGTGAGTAAGGTGTTCCTGGGAGCTGGTGGCAGGAAAGACATCGCGAAGTGTTGCGAGCCTGAGGTGCTCACGCATCCTGTTAAGGCGCATACACTTACGAGCCCCGTCGCCAGAAAGAGCGGTTTTTTACAACAGGTCATTCATCCCCTGGGCGGTTTAGAATCGATTACATGTTCGAGAATCTGAGTCTACCGTTTTTGGGAGACCGGGTCAAGTCGCCTCAGATGCGGGTCGGAATGTCACAAATGAGGGTTGAACGGAAACGCCGAAATTTTGATGAGCTGTAAAACATACATCGGCTGATTCGTTATCTGGAGGCATTTCTGTTTTATAGTATGAATTTCGAGGGCAGTACTGCGAAAGACTAATGTCCTCGCCGACTCCCGCGCTCGAAAGGAGTTCTTTCCCGATGTGGAATCGCCGTAAAGACGAAGAAAATTCCCCCAAACCGACACAGACGCCAGCGCAACCCGCGCCAACACAGCAGCCAAGGGAGGCTCAACCGCAAATGTCTTCAATGCCAGCCCGCAATTATGAACCGGTGAGTTCAGGATCGAACGGAACGGCGACGATCGGAAAAGCCGTGATGGTCAAAGGCCAGATTTTTAGCCGGGAAGACCTCGTTATTGACGGTGAAGTGGAAGGGACTGTGGAAGCTCAGGAGCATCGGGTGACAGTCGGTCCGAATGGCAAAGTGCACGCGGGCATCAAGGCCCGGGAGATCGTTGTTCAGGGTGCAATACAGGGCAATGTCGAGGCAGCGGACAAGATCGACATTAAGAAAGACGCGAAGCTGGTCGGTGACATCAAGACGGCTCGCATTGTGATAGAGGACGGCGCTTACTTCAAAGGAAGCATCGATATTACGAAAGTAGAAACGAAGGCACCAGCCACCGGCAAGACTGCAGTACCCGCAGAGCGACCTGCAGCGTCAGCAGCGACACAGGTTGCCCAAAGCTGAGCTTCGAAAAGAAGACAGGAGAGTTGCTTTTTGCTTGACCGCCTGAAAGATTTGTTTACTGGTTCTAATTCCGGCGCCAGGAGTACCCCTCCTGTCGCCGCCAGTAACGGACGGATTGCAACACAACAGGATCGCCGGACATCACCGCCTGTACCCGTTCCCAGACAAAGCAACGGGCTGGATCAGTTCTTCAGCATTCTGCGCGATCGCGGCAGCCTGTCTGTGCTGGATCTTGCGGGCGCGAGTCAGGACAACATCAGCTACATCACCAGCATGAGTCACAGGCTAGCCTCTGAGGACTTCGTGCGATCGATGGAGATGACTTTTGGTGACGACCCGTTGGGCAATCAGGCCGACCCTGTTCTGGTCGATCAGTTTGTATCAGAAAATCTCACCTTTGCGCCCGATAGCTTCGATGGCGTTCTAGCCTGGGACGCGCTCCAGTTTCTGACACCGCATCTTTTGCAGTTAACGGTCGACCGGCTGTATGAAGCGATGCGCCCCGGGTGCTGCCTGCTGGCGTTTTTCAATTCGGATGAGAAATCGCGGGAACTGGTTCGTTATCACTACCGCATTGCCGATCACAAGACACTGAACCTGCTTCCAAGAGGACAGGCTGCCGTCGGTCAGCCATTCAATAATCGCTCCATCGAGAAGCTGTTTCACCGCTATGAGTCGGTGAAGTTTTTCCTTGCCCGCGACCACTTGCGGGAGATTATTGTCCGGCGATAACGCCCGGCGATAATTGAGGTTCCGGGCCACCCGGCCACGGATCCCGACCAAGAGGAGCCGAGTTTGTCACTGGAGCAGGAGCTGGTTCAGAGCCGTACGCAGCGCGTCGCCGAGATTGAGGCGCTGGGACATAAAGCTTACGGCCAGCGTTTCGAGTTTACCCACACCATCCCAGACGTAGTGGCGACATTCGGCGATAAAGATGCGGAAGAGCTGCAGGCCAACCGGTCGGAAGCCCGGATCAGCGGTCGCATCTTAACCATCCGGCGCATGGGCAAAGCAGGATTTTCGCACCTGCTGCAAAACGGCGAGAAGCTCCAGGTATATGTGAAGAAAGACGATGTCTCAGACACCGACTGGCAGCTTTGGATGCTGGTGGATCTCGGAGACATCGTCGGGGCCGATGGCTATCTCTTCCGGACGCGCACAGGCGAACTGAGCCTGCATGTAACTAAGCTCTATTTCCTGTCCAAGATTCTGCTGGCTATGCCCGAAAAATGGCACGGTCTGGAGGATGTAGAGACGCGCTACCGGCAGCGATATCTCGATCTGATTGCGAATCCGGAGGTCCGGAAGACCTTCGTAACGCGAGCGAAAATCATCTCGTCTCTACGGCGGCAACTGGAGTCACGGGGTTTTATTGAAGTGGAAACTCCGATGATGCAGCCGGTCTACGGTGGCGCTACGGCTCGGCCATTCACGACGCATCACAACACTCTCGATATCGATCTGTACCTGCGAATCGCGCCGGAACTCTACTTGAAGAGACTGGTTGTGGGTGGGATGGAGAGAGTCTATGAGATCAACAAAAACTTCCGCAATGAAGGGATCTCGACACACCACAATCCGGAGTTCACGATGCTCGAGTTCTATCAGGCGTACACCGATTACCACGGTCTGATGGACTTGTCCGCGGAGCTGCTCAGGCAAACCGCAATCGATGCTACCGGATCGACGCAGCTGACGTATGGCGAACAAGTGATTGACTTCGATACGATCCGGCGTTTCTCGATGCGAGAAGCTGTGGTGGAGTTTTGGAACCAGGCCGACCGTCCCAGTCTGGACAATGTACGGGATCCGGCGTGGCTGGCAAAGCACTCGATGCAGCCCAGCGCCGGGGAGAAACTCGTCGATATTTTTGAGAGGGTTTGCGAAGACCAGCTGTTCCAGCCAACCATAATTTACGACTATCCGGTCGAGACCTCACCTCTTTCCAAGAACAAGCCGGATGAGCCGGAGTTTGTGGAGCGCTTCGAAATTTATGCGGCAGGCATGGAAATCGGGAATGCATACACAGAGTTGAACGATCCTCAGGAGCAGCGCCGGCGATTTGAGATGCAACTGGCTATGGCTGCCGGTGGCAACGAAGAGGCGCATCGTATGGACGAAGACTACCTGCGGGCACTCAGCTACGGCATGCCTCCAACGGCGGGAGAAGGTATTGGCATCGACCGTCTGACGATGATCCTGACTGGTTCCAAGTCGATTCGCGATGTGATCCTGTTTCCGCTGCTTCGGCCGGAAGGGCCAATTGGCATGCTCGAATCCCTGCGGGCTGCCGATACGAAGTGATTGCGGCGTTCGAGCTCTTTGTCGCGTTCCGATATCTGCGGGCCCAGCGAAAGCAGGCGGTGATCTCGGTGATTACTGTCATCTCGGTCGTTGGTGTCGCGGCGGGTGTGATGGCTCTGGTGATTGCTCTGGCGATCAACAATGGGTTCCGCGGGACCCTGCAGCGAAATCTGCTGGGGGCGACGGCGCATGTCAGCGTTCTGGAGAAGCAGCCCGGAGATGGCATTACGGATTCGGGTGCACTGGCGGCACGCATTCAGAAACTGGCTCACGTTGTGGAGGTCGCGCCATCGCTTTACGGTCAGGTCCTGCTGAGCGGACCGCAACTGTCATCGGGCGCGGTCGTCAAAGGAGTAGATGCCGATGCGGCTGCCCGCCAGACAGAGATGCTGCAGCGTTTGAAGTCAGGGTCGCTGGCAAGGTTGAAAGACACCAGTGGCTTGCCCGGAATCATTCTCGGCGCGAGGCTGGCGCAAAGCACCGGGATGATGCAGGACTCTGTGGTCCAGGTGATAATCCCCAATGGTGAGCTAACCCCATTCGGCCCTCGCCCCGCCGCCTACCAGTTTCGTGTGGTGGGCATTTTCGAGTCTGGATTCTACGAGCTCGACGCAACGTGGGCGTATACTTCGCTGGCTTCCGCGCAGCGCCTTTTGGGCGTGGGCAATGTCGTGAACTCGATCGAAGTTAAGGTGGATGAAATCTACGAAGCCCCGGCTGTTGCCGGTCAGATCGGCGGTTTTTTGCCGAAGCCTCTGGCAGCGACTCATTGGATGGAGCAGAACAAGCCGATCCTCAATGCGCTTCGCATGGAACGGATCGTTACTCTGGTCACCATTGGGTTGATCCAGATGATCGGTGCACTAAACATCCTGATAGCACTCGTGATGGCGGTGATGGAAAAGTACAAAGATATTGCGATTCTGGTGAGCATGGGAGCGCGGCAGGCACAGATTCGGAACATCTTTGTTCTGCAGGGAGTGCTGATCGGCATTGTTGGTTCCGCGATAGGGCTGACGCTGGGCTACACGATTTCGTACCTTGCTGACCGGTA
>JACMLA010000531.1 GCA_014379815.1 Bryobacteraceae bacterium
ACCATAACCGCCATCCAGTAAGGCAGGTGCGAGATGCCGAAATTCGGCAGGACCATGCGCGGATCGGTAACTGACTGCAGGGTGCCAATAGCGGCGAGTCCTATGAGCGAGGCGCACGCACCGATCACGAGCGTAAGCCCGCCTGCGTAGTAACAGGCGCGGCTTGCGGTTTCCGGAGACTTTGCGGCGAACACACGCTCCATGAAGTCCAGGGCCATGGTGTTGCCGAGGGCGAGCGAGATCAGCCCGGCCCAGTTAGGCAGTGCGCCTGCGCTGAGATTGGTGAGCCCTGTCAAATCGATTTTGGCAGCAGGCACAGCGGACATGATACTGCCAAGGCCCTGGGTCCATATCAACCACGCTGCGGAGGCTACAAAGCCGACGAGCGCGACGTGGATTTGAAAGAAGTCGGTCCAGATTGCGGAATATAGGCCGCCTGCAATCGTGTAGGCGACGATCACTGACGCTGCGATGATTAGCGCCGTTCCGTAGTTGATTCCGCTGACAACGGAAAGAATCCACGCAACTGCGGAGAGATTGCCTGCAATGACAACACTGAAGCAGATCACGGTGAGGCCCGACACCAGCGCTTCGGTAGCTTTACCGTAGCGTCGATAAAAAAACTCGGGGAGCGTAAGCAGGTTCATGCGGTTCAGGGGTGCCGCGAGAAACCGGCCAACGATGAACAGGCTGATAGACAGGCCTAAGGGGATGATCATCCCGCTCCAGATACCCGTACTCCACGTAAGACTGGTGTTGCCCAGAGTTGCGTTGCCATCGACGGCTTGTGCGAGGAGTGCTGTGCCGATCACGAAGAACGGCATGGACTTGCCGCACACGGTAAAACGCTCACTGGAGCCGCGTACTTGTGTCCATGTATAAAGTCCCACTGCCAGGGACAGGGCCATAAAAAGAACAACAGGCCAGAACATTGCCGTCATTGCAGAATTTCCTCACCAGATTTTGAATGTGCGCTCGGTCAAGGGCGCGGCTCCGACGAGGAGATCCGATCTTCGGCGTGGAGGGTTCCACCAGGGAACGTTGTGTGGGAAGACGGGAACCCACAACTCATTGTAATGTTAGCCGGAAACAGCCTGGTTCACTTTTTCTTATCCACATCATTCAAAGAATTGAATCCGGCATGACCTGCTTTCTGTTGCTCCGGCGCGGGCTGACTGCGTATAGTCGAGCTATGCAGCAAACTTGCGGGACGTTTGCTGAGGTCTGCCTGTCTTCCTGCGTTCGCAGCCGATGCCTTCTTATCCAGCACGATTGGTTACCGCACAAAAAATCAGGAGCTTAGACGATGCCAGCCCAGCCAACCGGTTCGGCCGTATTGTTTGAAGAGACGGTACAGCCCGGTGCCACGTGGTCGCATGTCCTGAAGCGCGGGACTGCGCTGCGAATGACAGACACAGACGGCGGTGCCAACGTCGGTGCGATTTTCTACAACTTCGAGATTCCAGCTGAGCGGTACAACATGCCAGACACGCTCAAGGCGCAACACATCGCGCGGCTAACTTCCGGCGCGGTGTTGTATTCGGACATGGGTCGTATTCTCTGTTCTGTGACGGTTGACTCGCTGGGGTGGCACGACCCGATGGGCGGTGCCTCCAACGCGGCGCTGGTCGAGAAAAAGTACGGGCGGCGGACCTATCAGGAAGCTGGCAACGATTACTACAAGAACACGTACGACAGCTTCGTTGTGGAGCTTGGAAAGTATGGTCTGGGAGCGCGGGACCTGACTGCCAACGTAAATTTCTTCAGCAAAGTAGCGGTCGCCAGCGACGGCTCGATGCAGTTTGTTGAGGGGCATTCGCCCGCTGGTTCTTACATTGAACTACGCGCGGAGATGAACGTCCTCGCGATTCTGTGCACCTGTCAGCATCCTCTCGATCCTTACCCAGGGTATGCACCGAAGCCAGTTCACCTGCAGGTGCACCGGGTATCAGAGCCGGGTCCTGATGATCCCTGCCGTTTGTCACGGCCGGAGAATGGGCGCGGGTTCACTCTGACAGAGAGATATTTTCTTTAGCGGAACGAACGGAGACAACCGATGAGTGGGATGCAGATTTTAGAAAGCCCTTTGGATTCGAAGAACGCCGTATTCTCTGCAGAGGTGCTCGCCGGCAACCCGTGGATTGGGGAAGTGAAACAGGGGCAGACTCTGCGCATCGTCGATCTGCATGGAAATCAGGCGGTCGATACTTTGTTCTACAACGCGGAGGACTACTCGGACCGGTATAGCGCTCAGGACACAATCCGGAGTCAGGCAAACATCTATCTGACGACGGGAAGCCAGTTGATTTCTACTAAAGGCAACGTCCTGATGCGAATTGTGGCCGATACCTGCGGACGGCATGACACGCTCGGAGGGGCCTGCGCGAACGAGAGCAACATGGTGCGTTATGCGATCGAGAAGCGCCACATGCATGCGTGTCGCAGCAGCTTTCTGAAGGCAATCGCACAGTGGCATGGTGGCATGGATACTCGGGGGCTCGATAAACGCGACATCCCGGCCAACATCAACTTTTTCATGAACGTTCCGGTTACGCCCGAAGGCCGGCTGACGTTCGAGGACGGGATCTCCGAGCCGGGCAAATACGTGGAGCTTCGCGCAGAAATGGATGTATTGGTTTTGATTAGTAATTGTCCTCAGCTGAATAATCCCTGTAATGGCTGGAACCCGACTCCTATCCAGGTGTTGTTGTGGGACGGGGCCCAGTAGGTGGCAATGTTCGGCAAGGTCCTGGTTGCGAATCGTGGAGCGATTGCCTGCCGGATTCTCAGGACTCTGCGTGCAATGAATATCCGCTCAGTTGCTGTGTACTCCGAGGCCGACCGGCATTCTCTGCATGTGAGACAGGCTGATGAAGCGGTGCTCCTGGGGCCTTCGCCGGCAGCGCAAAGCTATCTGTCGTTTGATGCGTTGTTCGCAGCGGTGAAGCAAACGGGTGCGGAAGCAATCCATCCAGGGTATGGATTCTTAAGTGAGAACGCGGCATTTGCACGTGCCTGTGAGGCCAACGGTGTCGTCTTCATCGGCCCCACGCCATCGCAGATGGAAGCGTTCGGCTTGAAGCATACGGCACGAGCACTGGCAACGAAACTGGGCGTGCCCTTACTGCCGGGTACGGATTTGCTGGCGGACATTGAAGATGCCGTGAAGGCTGGTGCGCGTATCGGGTACCCGGTGATGCTAAAAAGCTCGGCGGGCGGCGGTGGGATTGGGATGCGCCTGTGCCGTTCAGAAACGGATTTGCGGGAAGCCTTCGATGCGGTGCAAAGGCTGAGTCAGGCGAACTTTGGAAATGCTGGTGTGTTCCTCGAAAAGTTCGTCGAGCAAGCACGGCATATTGAAGTGCAGATCTTTGGAGACGGGCGGGGCGGCGTTCTGTCTCTGGGGGAACGCGACTGTTCCGTGCAGAGGCGCAATCAGAAAATCATCGAAGAAACTCCTGCACCCGGTTTGCCTGATCATGTGCGCGGCGCGCTGGCCGAAGCCGCTGTAGCTCTTGGGAAGAGCGTGGCGTATGAGTCGGCAGGCACGGTCGAGTTTATCTATGACAATGCTTCGAAGGAGTTCTACTTTCTCGAAGTCAACACGCGCCTGCAGGTAGAGCATGGTGTCACCGAAGAGGTCACCGGCATCGATCTGGTGGCGTGGATGGTGCGGCAAGCCGCGAGAGAACTCGGGGATCTGGAGGCGCTGAAGCCGAAGCACGAAGGACACTCCATTCAGGTTCGTCTGTATGCGGAGGATCCCGCAAAGAACTTTCAGCCAGGTGCCGGTCTGCTCTCGCACGTGCAGTTTTCTCCCGATGTGCGCGTGGAGACCGCGGTGGAAAGTGGAACGGAGATCAGCCCGTTCTACGACTCGATGATCGCCAAGATTATTGTGCACGGCAGGGACCGTGTTTGTGCACTGCGGGCTATGCGGTCGGCGCTGTCTGCAACCAGTGTGAGCGGGATCGAAACGAACCTGGCCTACCTCCGGCAGATTTGCGCGAGTCAGCGCTTTGCCGAGGGAGGGGTAACCACGAACTTCGTAAACCAGGAGCCCTATGTGAGGGCAGCCATCGAGGTTCTGGAGCCCGGCACGCAAACCACGATTCAGGATTATCCCGGGCGGCTTGGTTATTGGCACGTCGGTGTGCCGCCTTCAGGGCCGATGGATTCTCTGGCGTTCCGGATGGCGAATCGTCTGGTTGGCAACTACAAAGATGCGCCTGGCCTGGAAATGGCTGTGTCCGGAATCTCGTTGCGATTCGAAACCGATACGGTAATCGCTTTGTGTGGCGCAGACATGGGTGCGACGCTGGATGGCTCCCCGGTGCCGTTGTGGTCTGCAGTCTCTGTTGCGAAAGGATCGGTTTTGCAGATGGGAGTAGTCGAAGGCCCAGGTGCCCGCGCCTACCTTGCTGTGCGTGGTGGATTTGCCGTGCCGGAGTATCTGAAAAGTCGCAGTACATTCATTCTGGGTAAGTTCGGCGGGCATGCAGGGAGGGTTTTGCGCGCGGGAGATGTGCTGCATATTGGATCATTCCTGAAAGGCAATCCCGCTGTCAGCACTCTGCGACCCTCCTACCCGGATGCCTGGCAGATTGGTGTGTTGTACGGTCCCCACGGTGCACCCGATTTCTTTACCGAACGAGACATCGAAACGTTCTTCTCGACTGACTGGAAGGTCCACTACAACTCGGATCGCACGGGTGTGCGCTTGATTGGACCGAAGCCGGAGTGGGCTCGTAAAGACGGCGGTGAAGCGGGTCTGCATCCTTCGAATCTTCACGACAACGCTTATGCGGTTGGCACAGTGGACTTCACCGGAGACATGCCGGTACTGCTTGGTCCTGACGGTCCAAGCCTCGGTGGATTCGTGTGTCCGGCGTCCATCGTGCAAGCCGAGCTGTGGAAGATGGGCCAGCTTCGTCCCGGCGATGTGGTGCAGTTCCGCGCAGTAACACAAGCGCAGGCTGAGGCGATGGAGCGAGCGCTGGAGAGCAGCCTTGCGACGTTGTCGACACCGTTACCGGTGCTGCCGGAAAACGCCCATGCGGAAAGTCCGCTACTCCGGAATCGAGCTGCTGATGGTGATGCACCTGCTCTCGTTTGCCGGGCAGATTCCGACAAGTATCTTCTAATTGAGTACGGCCCCAATGTGCTGGACTTTCACCTGCGATTCCGGGTGCATGCCCTGCAGGAACGACTGCGTGCCAGCGGGCTGCCTGGGATCATCGATGTGACTCCGGGTATCCGGTCCCTGCAGATCCACTACAACAACTTCATGCTGCGGCGCGAAGATTTGTTGGCGGCCGTCGATGATGCCGAAGCCTCTTTGAAGAAACTGCCGGATGTGCGTGTGGCTTCGCGGGTGGTGCATCTGCCCCTGTCGTGGGAGGATCCGCAGACACTGCTCGCGATCCATAAGTATATGCAATCGGTGCGTCCCGATGCTCCATGGTGTCCCAGCAACATTGAATTCATCCGGCGGATCAACGGCCTGGGGAGTGTGGACGATGTGCACCGGATTGTGTTTGACGCCAGTTACCTCGTGCTTGGTTTAGGCGATGTGTATCTGGGTGCACCGGTCGCGACTCCTGTCGACCCGCGACACAGGCTGGTGACCACGAAGTACAACCCGGCGCGTACGTGGACTCCTGAGAACGCAGTTGGCATCGGTGGCGCGTACCTTTGCGTGTACGGCATGGAAGGGCCTGGCGGATATCAGTTCGTGGGGCGGACCGTGCAGATGTGGAACACCTATCGCTCGACTCCGAACTTTGAGCCGGGCACTCCGTGGCTGCTCCGGTTCTTCGACCAGATTCGTTTTTATCCCGTAAGTGCGGATGAGTTGGTGGAGCAGCGCGAGGCGTTTCCCTATGGGAAGTTTGCGGTCCGCACGGAAGACACGACCTTCTCGCTTGCGGAGTACGATCGCTTTCTTGCCTCCATTTCCGGGGAGGCGGTGTCTGCGAAGGCCCGGCAGCAGCAGGCGTTTGAGGAAGAGCGGGAACGATGGGTAGCGGCAGGCTTGCAGGACTACTCGAGCGAGGTTGCCGAAGTTGCCCCTGTGACCGGGGATGGTGTGATTCCTTCGGGCTGTAGCGCAGTGCGTTCGCCAGTGACTGCGAATGTCTGGAGTGTCGGTGTCGAGCCGGGGCAGAGAGTCGAAGCCGGCGATAGATTGCTAGTTCTAGAGGCAATGAAGATGGAAGTCGCTGTCGCCGCACCCCGAGCGGGAATTGTGGAAGAACTGCGATGTGCGCCAGGCACGATGGTGCATGCGGGACAGAGTCTGCTGGTGTTGCGCTTTGCCGAGGCAGCACCATGAAGCTGTCCGACAAAGTTGCCGCGATTTACGACCGCATCGACAGCGAGGGTCTCCGACCCGTCTGGATCAGCGTTGTACCGCCGGATGAAGCACTCTCGCGGGCTCGCACTCTGGAGAGCAGTGAGGCTGTACAGAAGCTCCCGCTCTACGGGCAGACGTTCGCGGTAAAAGACAACATCGACGTTGCCGCAATGGAGACAACGGCCGGCTGCCCGGCATTCGCCTTTGAAGCGGAGACTACGGCGACTGCTGTTCAGAGACTGCTCGCAGCAGGCGCAATTCTCATCGGCAAGACCAACATGGATCAGTTTGCGACCGGACTCGTGGGCGTTCGATCGCCCTATGGCGCCTGCTCCAGCGTGTACGATCCGGCATACATTTCCGGTGGCTCGAGCTCAGGCTCGGCCGTCGCTGTCGCGCAAGGGCTGGTGTCGTTTTCGCTGGGCACGGATACTGCCGGATCGGGCCGTGTGCCTGCGGCTTTTAACAACATGATTGGCCTGAAGCCGACTCGCGGTCTTGTCAGCACCGCGGGCGTGGTACCAGCTTGCCGGACGCTGGATTGTGTTTCGATTTTTGCAAAGTCGCCTGGCGAAGCCGGGAAGGTCTGGCAGGCGGCGAAAGGTTTCGATGCTACTGACCCGTACTCGCGCGTGCCGGGTGACGGTGCCGATGCAACACCGTGGGTTTCCGGAGAGACATTTCGATTTGGATGTCCGCCGCCGGAACAGCTCGAATTCTTCGGAGATCACGAGGCTCGCAGATTGTTCGAAGCGGCTGTCGAGAGAATGCATTTTCTGGGCGGCGAGGTTGTTTACATCGACTACACGCCCTTTCGCGCGGTGGCGGAATTGTTGTACTCAGGACCGTGGGTCTCGGAAAGGCTTGCGGCAATAGAACCGTTTCTGCGGAAGCATGGCGATGCGATGCATCCGGTGGTGCGCTCCATTATTGCCGGGGGCGATAAGCATTCGGCAGTCGATACGTTTAGGGCACAGTACCGGCTGGAGGAGCTGCGGCGCTTGTGTGACCGCGAGTGGGCCCATATCGACGTGATGCTGCTTCCAACAACCGGGACGACCTACACGATCGCTCAGGTAGAGGCCGATCCGGTTCAGTTGAACACGAATCTTGGTTACTACACAAACTTTGTGAACTTGCTCGATCTGGCTGCCGTCGCGGTGCCGGCGGGCTTCCGCCCAAGTGGGTTGCCCTTTGGAGTGTCTCTGATTGGCAAGGCCTTCAGCGATGAGGGTCTGCTGCGTCTTGCGGCCCGGTACACCGATGGTTCACGAGGCGAGGCAAAGGTAGCGCCGGGATGCGTGGAGGTTGCGGTCGTGGGTGCTCATCTGACGGGCCAGCCTTTGAATCGCGAACTCACGTCGCGGGGAGCGCGGCTGGTTCGAACCACAAAGACTGCTCCGGGGTACCGGTTGTTCGCTCTGCAGAATACGACACCTCCCAAGCCAGGTCTGGTACGCGAATCCGGGTTTGCCGGACAAGGTATCGAGGTCGAGATATGGTCGGTCCCGGTTGACGAATTTGGTAGTTTCGTCGCGGGTGTCCCTGCGCCACTTGGGATTGGAACTGCGCAACTCCAGGATGGCTCGCAAGTGAAGTGTTTCATCTGCGAGCCGTACTCGGTTGCGGGGTCCAAAGAGATCACGGAATTTGGGGGCTGGCGCAAGTATCTGGGGTCACTGGCGCGCTAGCGTTCGGATTCCCCTCGGGCCCGCGCCCTATCCCCAGGCTGCTCTGAAAAGTGCGGTCCGCGTCGACAAGCCCTATGGCAGGGGCGTGGTGTGCCCTACAACCGTCACACTCACAGGCATTATGGAACCCATGGCCTCGCCTTCACAGGTCAGCCGGAACGTGGTGCGCATAGTCCCAACAACATTGTCGTAGTGAATCAAAGTCCCGGAATCCCGGACGTGCCACACTCGACTGCCATCATGGTTCGTGTACTCCGGCGCGGCCAGGTGCACACGAGTACGCGTTTCAAGAAATTGAGTGTTCGGGATCTTCGGCCTGTCTGACTCGATGTAGCAGGCGTGAATCTGGGTGTAGATGCTGACCGCAGGTCCCACCTTGACGCTGACGCGTTTGAGGGTGAGCCGCTGGCCGGGCGGAGGTACCGGCAGGTCCATGAAGACAGCCGAGGAGCCGGGAATATTGGAAGCTTTGGTGAGTGTCGCCTGGAACACCTCCCCGGTTTCCTGTGCGTTAACGGGAACGGGCACGCACGAAAAAAGTGCGAAGAGCATGGCAACACCCGCGAGCAGCGTGCGAGGGCCTTTATTTGTAATGTGTGTATGAGACATAAGAGTTTCTCCTGAACCGGCGGACTCGGTTGGTATTACCGTCGTCGCGTTGCCGTGTTCAACCTGTCAGGGTGCGATTTGAAACCAAAGTCGATCATCACTTCCAACTTTTTTCCAGAGCTTGGGTAGTTTTGCTCAATCACGGTTAACGCAAACCGAAAGTTCTTTTTTGTGGTTCGGTCGTGATCGATTTCGGTCGCGATTCTCACCCTTGGTAAATGAGCTCGCCTGAACGGGAGCCGGCCGTAACCATAAAGGACGACATACAATGACAAACTTTACTTCTAAAAACAAAGGAAACCAGCAAGGGTTCACACTGATTGAACTACTGGTGGTGATATCAACAACTGCAATTCTCATTGGGCTGCTACTGCCGGCAGTCCAAGCCGCCAGAGAGGCGGCCGCGCGGTCAAAGTGCGCGAACAACCTGAAACAGATCGGGCTGGCTGTTCACAATTTCGAGACCACGCAGCGCCGGCTCCCACTCACCGCGCCGGAGCTGTTGAAAGTGTCGACACTTCCGGAGAGCGGCGAGTTCGACGGATTCAAGCTGTGTGCATTCGAGCGAGGTGTGTCGCGGATCTCGTTCGTACTGAATCCGAAGCCAGGCATCACGGGGAGTGAAACGGCTCACGTGGTCATCGGGACAGGTGGGCTCATGAACGTGCAGTGGAAAGCAACACCGGGTGCAGCCGAAGGACGCGCGCAGATGTTCGTCACACTGAGAGGTGCCGTTGCCACAACCATAGTGGACCTTCTCGTATCTCCGGCATCGGCCGAAGATCGAGACTCACTGGCCCGTAACGTGGCAGCGGCTGTCGGCCGTCCCACTGCCCTTTACGACGCGTTCAACGCGTGGAAAGGAGTGGATGGGAAGGTGGCGCTCCGGTCCTTCCATCCTGGCGGGGTAAACGCTCTGCTGGGGGACGGATCCGTAAGGTTCATCAGGGATTCGATCAGCTATAACGTATGGAACGCCATGCAGGTTGGAGTATACGGCGAGAAATGGGAAACGGTACCGGGCATTGAACTGTCTGCCGTCAATCTGAAGGCGCCGGGTACTCAGGCTCCCATGGGCATCGAGCTGCAGGAAGTACTCGTCAGCTCGTACAGCGTGGGAGGGCACGGTGGTGAGTTGCGGCGGCTGCTCGCGGAAATCAAGGCGGCTTCCGACCGGGGCGACCAGGCGGCTGTCAGGGCGAAGGTGGTCGAATTTCAGACACGGGTGAAGCAGTTTGAGCTGGCTCCGCTGCCTTTGGTCAGTCCTCTCGGATCGCAGACTCTTCGCGGGATTGCGAACGTGTATCAGTACATTGACGCAGGGCATTGACCCAGGACTTCAGAGCCTGGTCTAACGGACCCGGCAGGAAGGGTCGCACGCCGTGTGCGGCCCTCCTGCTATAGCTGACAGGCGGTATAATTCACCACATTCAGAATCGATGAACACGGAAACAGGAATCACGCAACTGCTCATGGAGTGGAAGGCCGGCAGCGAAAGCGCCAGAGACGATCTCATTCCGCTGGTGTATGAGGAGCTGCGCCGCATTGCTGCACGATACCTCCGGAACGAGCATGATGCGCAAACGCTTCAGCCCACCGCCCTGGTGCACGAAGCCTATATGCGCCTCGTCCAGCAGCAGCTCCCGGACTGGGAAAGCCGGGCACACTTTGTAGGAGTTGCCGCGTTTCTCATGCGCCAGTTGCTGGTGGACCACGCAAGGCGCTCGAATACGCAGAAGCGCGGAGCGGGCCGGCAGAATGTCTCTCTGAATGAAGCGCTCTCGTTTGCGGCCGAGTCCAGCGGAGTCATCCTGGATCTCGATGCCGCGATGCAGGCGCTGGCTCAATTCGACGAGCGGAAAAGCAAGATCATCGAGCTTCGATTCTTCGGCGGTCTGACGGTTTCTGAGGTCGCCGACGCACTGAAGCTCTCGGTCGCTACCGTAGGCCGGGAACAGCGGCTGGCCGAGGCCTGGCTTTGCCGCGAGTTGACCAGTGAGCAACAATGACGCCGGACCACTGGAGGACGGTCGGCGAGTTGTTCCACACCGCACTGGATCAGCCGGTGGAGCGACGAAAGCAGTGGGTTGAGGGTGCATGCGCCAGCGATCCGGAACTGCGAGCCGAGGTGCTCTCCTTGCTGGGCAGCGACGCGGTCGCGGGCGGGGGATTTATCGAACGCAAGGTGAAGCCGGCGATGGTCTCCATGCTGGAAGCCGATGGCCGGCCGCCGATACCAGCCCGTGCGGGCCCATACCGGCTGGTCCGCGAACTGGGGCGGGGAGGCATGGGCACGGTCTATCTCGCCGAAAGGGACGACGACGAGTACCAGTCCAATGTCGCCATCAAGCTCGTCCGGCGCGGCATGGACACGGACCTCATCCTGAGTCGCTTCTATCGTGAACGTCAGACCCTCGCCCTGCTCCAGCATCCTAATATTGCGCGGCTCCTGGACGGCGGGACCACTCCCGAGGGTTTCCCTTACATCGTGATGGAGTTCGTCGAAGGCGAACGAATTACCACCTGGTGTCGCAGCCAAAATCTGAGTGTCGCCCGCACGGTGTCGCTATTCGTCGATGTCTGCAAGGCGGTCAGCTACGCTCACCGGCACCTTGTCGTGCATCGTGACATCAAGCCTGGAAACATCCTGGTCGACAAGAACGGCGACGTGAAGCTCCTCGACTTTGGTATCTGCAAGCTGCTGCAGGTGCAGACGGCCGGAACCGATGAGACCGCCGATGTGGGTCTGATCGCCCTCACGCCAGATTACGCGAGCCCCGAACAGATCCGCGGAGATCCCATCACTGTCGCTTCCGATGTCTATTCGCTGGGGGCAGTGCTGTATGAACTTTTGACGGGTGTGAAGCCGCACAAAATCGACGATCCTTCACTTCGCGGGATGGAAAGAGCAATCTGCGAGAGCGAGGTTCTCCGCGCCAGCCTGGCCTGCACAGACCGTTCGATCGCCCGTCAGCTGAAGGGCGATCTCGACAACATTCTCGCCACGGCACTCAACAAAGATCCCCGGCGGCGGTATGAGTCAGTGGATCAGTTCTCAGAAGACCTGCGTCGGCATCTGCAATACGAGCCGGTGATGGCACGGCGTGACAGCGCGTTGTACCGGCTGGGCAAGTTTGTACGTCGCAGACAAGCCTCCGTGCTTGCTGGCGCGGCAATCCTCATCGCGCTGTCGGCGGGCATGGTTGCCTCCCTGCGCTCCGCGCAAATCGCCACTGAGAACCTGCGGCTGGTAAGGCAACTCGCCAACACGTTTCTCTTCGATGTTCACGACGCAGTTAAGAATCTTCCTGGCGCTATACCAGCTCGTCAACTCATCCTGCAGACAGGGCTGCAGTATCTCGAGCGACTGTCCGGACGGGCCGGGGATGACGCGGATTTCCAGCAGGAAGTTGCAGCGGCTTATCGCCGCATAGGCGATCTGCAGGGCGACGTCATGAACGCCAATCTGGGGAACATGAAAGAAGCCATCGCGAGCTACGGCAAGGCTCTCGAGCTTCTCGATTCATCATTGAGGAAGGCACCCGACCATCGTACGGCGACCATGGAGCAAATCCTTCTGTATCGCCGCCTCGGGAATCTTCACGAGTATAGGCGTGATCAGCAGCAGGCGCTGTCGAGCTTTCATAAGGCCGAGAGCATTGCAAACGCGTACCTGACCCGGTGGCCCGATGATCCGCAGGCAAGCCTTCACCTTGCCGACGTACAGATTGCTACTTCCAATGCGCTCCGGCGCGACTCGCGGTGGGCTGACGCCCGCAAGGGATATATCCGGGCAATTGAACTACTGGAGAAACTGGATGCCGCCCGTCCGGGTGACTGGCATACACGCATGTCCCTTGCCTCGGCACTTGCAGGCGACGGCATCTGCGTTGGCAGACTTGGCAGTCTGCGGGATTCGCTCGCGACGATCCGCAGGGCAGCACAGGTTCGCGAGGAGTTGCTTGCACGCGAACCGGCCAACGTAGTCACACAACGCGATCTCATGTTTGTGTATTCCCACATTGGCGACGTCCTTGGGAACCCGAATCTGCCGAATCTTGGAGATACCGCAGGATCCCTTCAGGCGTTCGAAAAGGTGGTCGACATAGCGCAGCGAATCCACAACGCCGATGCCGCGGATCTGCGCAGCCGGAGCGATTACGCCATCGCGCTGTCGCGTATGGCTGTGGTGCTTCCTCCCAAAGATAACGGCACGCGCGTTCGACTGCTTCGCCAGGCGCTCGATCTGCAAAATGAAGTCGCCAGTACCAACCCGGAAGATATGTCGAACCGGTCTGACATGGCATCAAATCACAACTTCCTCGGCGATGCGCTACTCAATGGCGGGGATACGCAGCGTGCCGCACAAGTATGGGGTGAGGGTATCAGCATCGCTGAGTCCGTCAGGGACGCAGCATCACCGGTGCTGGTTCGTGCCACCCTGCTGATGTACCGAAAGCTGGGGGAAGTCATGGCTCGGACCGGCTCCCGTGCCACTGCTGTGGGCTTGAGCGAGAGAGCAGCGCGTCTGGTGAACGGGCCCGTACTGACGGGTTTCCCTCCCGCATCAAGACAAGTGCTGTCGGCGCTCGGCACCACGGCAAGGGGACACATCTACGCCGAGCTCAGCAGGTCGTTGCAACGCCGGACATCAGACATCGGGGAAGCCCGGGGAAGTCTTCAAAGCGGGATCGTGCTGTACCGCGGGCTGGCCGGACAACCCGTATTTACTTCGAACGTGCAGCTGGAACTCAAAGCTGCAGAAAGCGAACTGGAGCGATTGCGATGACTACACGCGACAAGCAGTTGGTAAGGGACAGCCTTCGTGCTCTGGGCGAGGACGCGGGTCCTCTGTCACTGCTGTTCTACGGCAGGCTGTTCGAACTCGACCCCTCGATTCGGGCGATGTTCCACGGCGACATCGGCAGGCAGGGGATCAAGCTTATGTCAACGCTCAGCCTGGCGGTGGACAGCCTCGACCGTTTTGACGAGCTGACGCCAACGTTACATGCGATGGGTCAGCGCCACACCGCCTACGGTGTCGCTCCCGGCCAATACCTACTGGTGGAGCAGGCGTTGCTTTGGGCTTTGGGGCAAGCTCTCGCATTCCCTGCCGGTTCCGAGGTGCTCGCGGCATGGCAGGCGCTGATTCGTGAGATCAGTGCAGCGATGCTGGACGGCGCCGCGATGCTCGGGACAGCGGTTTCGCAAAGCCAGCAGCAGCACCCGGTCTCCGGAAAGATACAGTAAAGGCGATTCGTACATGAGTGCCGAAACGGGCAGTTCGGCCCGCCTGATCCTAGTTCGCGAGGATTTCCAGAGCCTCAGGTCCGCAGATGCGGGCGATCTCGGCACAGAATTCTTTATCGGCGCGGACCCGGTTGGCTACGTCCAGCAGCAGTAAAAAGTCACGAGGCTTTTCGATCCGTAAACGCACTTCCGCAGTGCCCTGCTTGCGGGCAAACAGCTGGTGCAGCGCCTGCGCTTTCTCCTGACTGCCAGCTCCGTTGACGCGCACTTTGATCGAAATCAACGAGGGCAGCGAGACCCGCGCTACCGCCAGCGGAATGATGTCCTGAACAGACAACCGCGTGGAGGCACCTTCTTCTGGCAGCGCCAGGGCGCGAATCATGACCGCTTGATCTTCCTTCAGCTCACTTAGCAAGCGCTCGTATTGCGTCGCGAATACCATGCATTCCATCGCGCCGAAATGATCTTCCAGCGCGAAGTTAGCCCACAGGTCGCCCTTCTTATTCCGCTTGCGTTGTATGCCCGTGATCATGCCGCAGACAACCAGATTTGCGCCCCGCTCCATCTCAAGTTCGTCGAGCGTCTCGCTGGTATGGGTCGCCAGTTCGCTGACCTTGTCCTTCCACTCATCCAGAGGATGTCCGGTCACGTAGAAGCCGAGAATTTCCTTCTCGCCGACGAGCTTGTCTTTCTGCGACCAGTCCGGCAGATTGGGAAGCTCCCGTTCGTGCTTCTCTTCCACGCCGTCGAACATCATGGCAAACAGCCCAGTCTGCCCGCTTACCTTATCCCGCTGTGCCCGCGCACCGCCTTCCATCGCGCCGTCAATCACGGCAAACAACTGCGATCGTGTTCCCCCGGTTCCATCGAACGCACCCGCCTTGATCAGCGATTCGATCATGCGCCGGTTCACTGCCGTCAGATCGACTCGTTCGCAGAAGTCGAAGACCGATTCGAAAGACCCGGCATTCCGCGCCGCAATCATCGACTCGACGGCACCCTCGCCCACGTTGCGAATGGCACACAGGCCGAAGCGGATCGCATTGCCATCAGGAGTGAAATTCTTGCCCGACTTATTCACATGCGGCGGAAGCACCTGAATGCCCCTGTCCCGGCATTCGTTGATGTACTTCACGACTTTCGAGGTGTTCCCGGTTTCTGAAGTCAGCAGCGCCGACATGAACTCGAGGGGGTAGTGCGCTTTCAGGTATGCCGTGACATAGGCAAGATAGGCGTAAGCAGCGGAGTGCGACTTGTTGAATCCATAACCCGCGAACTGCTCCATCAGGTCGAAGATGTGCCCGGCTTTCTTCTCCGGGAAACCGCGCTCCCGTGCGCCTTGCATGAAGCGCTCACGCTGCAGGGCCATCTCCTCGGCCTTCTTCTTGCCCATCGCGCGGCGCAGCAGATCGGCTTCACCCATGGAGTAGCCGGCAAGGGTATTAGCCACCTGCATCACCTGCTCTTGGTACACGATCACGCCATAGGTCTCTTCGAGGATGACCTGCAATTCGGGCAGGTCGTACACGACCTTCTTGCGACCGTGCTTGCGGTCGATAAAGTAATCGACCATCCCGCCCTGGATCGGACCGGGACGATACAGCGCGTTCAGGGCA
>JACMLA010000532.1 GCA_014379815.1 Bryobacteraceae bacterium
CCGCGCAGGTCGGCTCGAGCGTGCGCCATACCCAGGCAGCAAGATTCTCCATTGTCGCGGGGCCGAGGTCCGGCACTTCGTCGAGAAACCTGTGGTCGAGGCCGTCTCGCGCCGCCTCGAGCGAGCGCTCCAAGTGACCGAGGTCAACCACCATGCCGATGTCGTTGACCTTCGACAACCACTTCTTGCCCGTGTCGGCGGCCACCGCATCGAAGCCGTACTGCAGACTCCCTGGCTTCTGCTGGACGTTATTCTTGTCTTTCTTTGAGTACTCGACGTAGATTTTCAGGAAGTCTTCCTGAATCAGGTAGAGCGGTCCCTCAGGCAGCGCCTGCTCGAAGACTTTCAGCGGATCGAACGAGTCGGCCAGCTTATAGCCTTCTTCGAGGATCTTCTTTTTGAAAGAGCCGAGCGCTAGAGGAAGCGTATCAGCAACGTTCGGAAAAATGCCTTTGATGTTGAGGAGGCGGTATGCATCGGCGAAATCGGGTGGCTCACCCAGCAACTCGTCCAATCCCTGCTGGAACCTCGGCAGCCGGAACAGAACTTTCTGTGTGTTCGTGCTCTGCAGCAGGCCGTAGTTCAGAGTGTCCGATGCAGGAGGCCGCACCAGATCCACCGGGTTGGCGATGCGAAACAGATCAGCGGGACCTGCGTCCGTCAGTTTCTTCGCGGCATCCGTCAGTTTGCCCCGACGCACCAGCGGCACCGCAGTGTTAGCTGCCACCGGAGAAACTTCCCCATTGGCATGGGCATGCTGCACGACGCTCCACGACCCGTCCTTTGGCAGGACCAGAGTTCCACGGCCCGCGCTTACGGCGATCGGGCCTGCGCCGTCCACCGATGCGTTGACATCCACCCGGCTAAGGCGCATCTTCTGTCCGCTCGAGGCGACGTTGATTACGCAGTCGACGGGTCCACCTAAGGCGCCGAACTGCTGCGCCAGGAGCTGGGCAAAAAGTGGCGGAGGCAGAGGTTCACCGCGAGGTGCCAACTGGATATACCCCAGCATGCCCTTAGAGGGCACGAGGCCTGCTGACGCTCCGCTGACCACGCCTTCGATCTCGACATCGGCATCGAAGTAGACAGGTTGCAGATTCACTTTCGGGCTGCGTTCGTTTGCAGGCGTGAGACCGTCGACGATGCGTTCGATACCCTTGTCGTCGATGTAGGTTTCACCGTCGGCTTTGTTCCATACCGGGGTGAAGTTCTTTACACTGTTTGTCTCTTTGATGTTCCGAACATTGAAGATGCCCTTGATGATGCCGGGATGAAACGAATAAGGATTCGGCCGGGGGACCTTATTGAACGCGGGAGTGTAAACCCGATAGCTGAAGTCATAAAGACCAGGAGACTCCGCCTGCCATCCCGTGTCGTAGCGGAAGACATAGCTGCTGCTCATGCGAGTCAGGGTGATCGTTCGGACCACTCGTACGCCCCAGGGATAGAGCAGGCTCCTTACCTGGATCACCTCTTCCGCGGTTCTGCCTACAAAGATGTCGAAGTACGCTTTGCTAGTTTCGGCGATAGCTGCGCCAGGGTTTTCCCAATGACTGAAGGTACTTGCGCCGTAGCCCGAGAAGTCGATACGCGTAAGCGGAACACCCCGGTCCTTGTAGCCCGTTGCCCCATCGAAGAAGAATTCCTCGTTGAAAATCTCACCGACACTCGAGCCCAGATTTCCGGTCAGCGTTTCGCTGCCATCGGCACCGACGATATTGTTCAGCTGGAGCGTACTCCCCTTGAACGTCGCGCTCTCAACGGGATGCTTCGGAGCGTCAGCCCTTAGCTGCAAACCACCGATCATCGCTCCGCCGTCGAATTCCTGCTGGTTGAAAGCAAGCTGGGCCCCGCCGAGCTCGGGCTTGTTGAACTGATTTTCACGGCTGAATTCCGCAAACGCGCGCAGTCCGAAAGGGAGGGTGAACAGCGCACCGGTGAAGCCTTCCGGTCGCCGATCCCTGAAGTCATCTACCAGGAACTGTGCTACCGGCAGAGGTGCGATCGGCACCAGTTCGACGCTGTTGTTGAACAGCCGTGTGGGACCGCCGTCGTTGGCATAGTAGTGGACGTTGGCAGGCGGATCGCCGCTAATCTGAGGCGGCGAGAGGTTTATCACGGATTCCCAGCTCACCTGAGGCAGCGTAAAAGCGCGCACGAAGCGGCTTTGCGCAGACAGGTCCATGTCACGCACTTCTACCGGATAGGTCGGTGGAATACCTTCAGCGGGGGTCTTAGGTGCGTAGATCTGATAGAAGATATAGCTGTCGTCTTCCAGCGATCGCGGGTTGAACCAAGAGAAGTCAACACCCATCAGGTCAGCATTGGTGGAAACATCGAGCAGAGAAAACATCTCCTGCCCGAATGGCCCGTACAAACGGTCCCAGTAGTCCTGCAGCCTTGCGCGCCCTCTGGAGAAAGTGGAACCCGCGCCAGTCTGAGGCTGTGAACCAGCTGGCGAGGGAGTGCTGACCGCGCTAGGCGAAACGGTCTGCTTCGAAGCCGCGACCCATTCCTCAATCACCTTTTCGGCTGTACCGAGAGGTGCGAATGAAAACGAGGTCTTGACCACATCAGCGATATCAGCGTTGTTGTTATCGGTCGCCTTCTCCCATTTCACCGTCGCAACCAGCAGCAGGGACGGCCTCCGGAAATTGCGCACGCGTCTGCTCATCGCTCGAAAGCCGCGCACGTTTGCGGCGTAAGGATCGGGCAAAGTCGGCAGCAACCCGAACAGACCCATGCCTGTGAGCAGATTGCCCTCTTTCACCATCTCGTCATCCAGCATCTCGGCGAACAGAAAGAGACTGTTCACCGGCGTGACGGTAAACAGAGCGTTACGAAGAGCGAGCGAGATCAGCCGGCCCGGATCTACTGGCCACGGCACGTCAGGATCGAGACTGTCGGTCAGGATATTGTCGTCGTAAACCGCGGCGAGGCTCTTGTCTTCCGTCCACGAGAAAACAAAAAGCGACCTCAATGTACGGACTGGAAATGGCGTGCCTTTTACGTCGACGGGACGGTCGAGCCTGCCTTCGATGTTTGTCTGCCCCGCGACCATTTCCACACCGGCGGCATTGATCATGTAAAGCAGCGTGAATGTGTCGCCGAACCGCAGATTGAGCTCGGACCTGTGTTTCGACTCCCCGTCCTTCCAGAGCAGCAATCGCTGTCGCGCGTACAGATTCGCGGTCTGTCCGGCGATCGTGACCAGCCCCGGAATCATAGCGATCCATGGGGCCTCCAGTACCATCGGACCTTCACGCAGCCCGCCCCAGCTCAGAGTCAGACCTTCTGAAGTCTGTACTGCGAGTCCGCCCGCGCCTGCTGCTTCCGGAGGCGCATTCACGTCGATCGAAGCCACTGGCAGCATCCACCCGGCTCGCGTGACTGCCGCCGATCCGGCAAACTGCGCGTGCTGGGATTTGGCGACAGAGACTGCAAAGCGGTCCGGCTCAGCCCGGTAAGGAATTACGACCGACCGTAGTGCTTCCTCATAAGTCACGGACCCCGCGGCTCCGTCGCGCGTGAAATCCGTGCCCTGGCCGAACAGAGTCCAGCTGGCATTGCCAAGCGCGTCCACCGTCGTCCCGCCCGCCGCTATCGTGAACTCGAAAGAGTTCGGCGTGGAGAGGACAGCATCGGCTGCATCCACGCCCACCTGACCTGGCCCAGCTGCGGGTGCGGGTGCGGCTTGTGGAGCCAGCTGAAGCGTGA
>JACMLA010000533.1 GCA_014379815.1 Bryobacteraceae bacterium
AACTTGGGCAGCTCAGCCTACGCGAAGTTGATGTTGGCGGAAAGACCTGACGGGCCTGCGCGCTCAATCAAGCCTAAAAGGGCAGCGCGCTCGGCGGCGCGAGTGCGGCGCCGGATGACGATGATGATGCCGTGATGCGGCTTGACCTGCGCGAGCCGGAGGAAATCATCTCTATTGCAGGTAATGAGAATGCAGCCCCGGTCGTAGGAGAAGTCAAGGACCGCATCGTCGGGACTGTCCGCTGGAAGGGCTTGACGAAGAAAAGTCACTTCGTGGCCCAGTTGGATCAGTAGAAAGCTGAGATCATCTGGGACGTCATGATCCAACAGGAAGTTCATTCCGCGGCAGGAGCCATCTGGCGGGCGACAAGGAGGTCGATTTCGCCGCGGTGGTCTTCATAATACGATAGGCACTCGAAAATCTGGGCGCGCGTAAGTTGTGGAAAACAGTTCTGTCGGAGTGAGTCGACGGTCTCGCCATTTTGGAGCAGGCCGATCACGTCATGCACTCCGATACGCGTACCTTCGACTGCGGCGTTGCCGCTGCGAACGCCGACGGTACGGATGATGTAGCGGTAGCGCTGGGAGACGGAGTCCATACCCAGATGGTAAAGGGGGCATCGGGGAGTGTCAACGGGTAGCCTTCAGTGCTTAGTCTCCAGCGTGTCAAGGCGTACCAACGCCCCAGCGTGCGAATGTCCCTGTGCGACGCTCCGCCCGAGTGGTCGGCCATCCTGAAGTTGGCCAGAAAATAATTTGTAAAGCCAGCTCGAGCGTCGGTTGAGGTCGCCGGTAACCGAAAATTGTGCAGAGCAGGATCGAGTTCGAATCCCGACTAGAGTTTTTATGGTTGGCTCCCCGGCAGGGATTCGAACCATGATTCACGGCTCCAAAGGCCGCTGTCCTACCATTAGACGACCGGGGAATGTACTTCGAGTGTAGCAGCAGGTGCCATTGCAATTTGCACCGATTTGCCCCGCCAGCACTCAGTTTCCTGAGACGAAACGGTAACCCACACCACGCACGGTCATCAGGTGTTTTGGAGAGGTCGGCTCGTCTTCTATATGCCTGCGCAACCGGACGATGAAATTGTCTATCGCCCTTGTGTCCGTGTCTTCCCGCAATCCCCAGATCTTGTCCAGGATGACTGCCCGGGACACGGCCTGTCCTTCGCGGTCGATCAGAAAGCGAAGAAGATTCGCTTCCATCAGGGTGAGCTGGAGGGACTCACCGCCGACCCGTAACTGCAGATTATCGAAGTCGATCGTTTTACCCGCAAACTCGAACACGTCGCGTGCAGGCGGAGCGGCCTGCTTCTGAGCCCACGCCGTACGGCGCAGGAGACTACGAATCCTCGCGATTAGAATCGTCAACTCGAACGGTTTCGCAAGGTAGTCGTCGGCACCAGCTTCGAAGCCTCTCAGAATATCTTCGGGACGGCTCCTCGCGGTTAGCATCAATGTCGGGATCAGAACGCCTTGCTCCCGCAGACCAGCTATTACGGAAAAGCCGTCGAGACCTGGCAGCATCACGTCTAGCACCATAAGGTCGAAACCATGTTCCGGTTGCGCCAGTAAAGCCAGCGCCTGGTCGCCCGACTCTTCGATAGTGGCCTGATAGCCTTCTGCTTCCAGATTGAAACGCAGTCCCTCCGCAAGATGACTTTCATCTTCCACGATCAGGATGCGATTCATGCGTTGCGGGCGGCGGGCAACTCCATGGTGAACGTGCTTCCCTGCCCCGGTCCATCGCTCTCAGCCCATGCGCGACCGCCGTGACGCTCCGCGACGGACCTGACGATGAAGAGACCAAGGCCGGTTCCTTTCACACGCAGAGCAATGCCAGAAGGCACACGATAGAAGCGTCGGAAAATTCTCTTCAGTTCAGAAGGTGGGATGCCCACTCCGGAGTCACGTACCCGGACAGCCACGTGGTTCGAGCCTGTTGACGCCAGCTCTGCCGCGATATGGACGGTGCTGCCGCTGTACTTGATCGCGTTGTCGAGCAGGTTGGATACGGCTGCTTTCAGTTCATCGATATCGCCTGTGACCACGGAACGACCGCCCGACAGATCGGCGAACTCGACCGATCCTTTCTGTAACTGATGACGCAAGCGGCTGAGTTCCACGCATTCCGAGACCAGATCGTGAAGATCGATTCTCGATTGCAGCGAAGGTTTGGAGTTGGAAGTTCGGGCAGCTCGCAGAACTTGTTCGATGGTCCCCATAAGGCGGTCCGAATCGGCCAGCATGATGTCATAGAACTCGCGCTGCTTAGCTTCGGTCACGTTCCTCGACTGCAGCGTTTGCAGGTACAGCCGCATGGAAGCCACAGGAGTCTTCAGCTCATGCGTGACTGCGTTGATAAACGCGTCGTGATGCTCATTCCGGCGGATCTCACGAATGAGAAAAATCGTGTTGAGGACTACCCCGGTAATAATCAGACCGAAGAAAACTACGCCGAGAACAAGTAGAAGACCGGTGCGCCAGTTTAGCAGGATCCAGGTGATGTTCAGTGCAATGGTAAGGATTACCACGCATACACCGAGCGTAATGAAGACCGCCTTCGCTTTCCGGCGACCGCCTTTCACCATGGTTCCAGTGTAGTAGGAGAGGTGAGAGAGTGCAGGGCGCTCGTCTCTGGAGTGCTGCAGGTAACGAACGCCCGAGATTACAGCGGAGATCAGGCGGCGACCTTCTCCGACGTGCCCGCGATGGGCTGCTTGGGATGGGCTACCTTGATGTTCTTCGCGATTCCCAGTTTGCCAAGCAGCCAAATCTCAATCCATGTAACGTCCAGCTCGTACCATGCAAGACCGTGACGGGCCGATGTCGGGTGAGCGTGGTGGTTATTGTGCCAGCCTTCGCCGAAAGTCAGCAGGGCTACCCACCAGTTGTTTCTGGAATCGTCCCGCGTGTCAAACCGCCGTTCTCCCCACATGTGCGTTACCGAATTGACCATCCACGTGAAGTGATGCCCAAGCGTGACGCGCAGAAAGATACCCCAGAGAACCATGGAAGCTGCACCGTACAGGCCTCCGGTCACAGCCCCGATGCCCATCAGCACAAACCCAAGCGTGGTCAGCGGAATCCAGTGATATGAATTCATCCAGCGGTGGAAAGGATCACGCGCAAGGTCGGGAGCATACTTGCTCATCGCTTTGGTCTCGTTGTGGAAGCCCTGTCCAAAAACCATCCACAGGATGTGAGCCCACCACCCACCTTCGCGCGGGCTGTGAGGATCGCCCTCTTTGTCCGAGTGCTGGTGATGAATGCGATGCGTTCCAACCCAGAAGATCGGCCCGCCTTCGAGCGCAATCGTCGCGCATGTCGTAAGGAAATATTCGACTACCTTCGGAACTTTGTAGGCACGATGGGTCAACAGACGGTGGTAGCCCATTCCAATGCCGAGAGACAGAGCCAGCCAGTTCAGAAAAATGGCTGTCCAGAAGGCCTGCCACGAGAAAAAGAACAGAGCAGCAACCGCGAGGACATGGAAGATTGCTATTGCAATCGCCGTGACCGTGTTGAGTTTTTGGTATCGGGTATCAGTCATCGAAAAGTTTGTCGCCTGAACCCAAGCTAACAGGAAGCCGGTGCGTGTATTGTAAGACTTCTGTAAGAGGCAAATAACGAGTGTTCTCTTTCACTTACACGGTCACGGATGTCTCCTGACCGAGGTAGTGAATTTCGGACTCCAGTTCGCCACTGCTCAGGATCTGCTGTACATCATGCAGAAACTTTGACGCCCCGAGTCCGTTCCAGACCCGGTGATCAAATGTGGCTGCCACGTTGGCCGCGAGCTTCACGACGAGCTGACCCTTTTCAACTGCTGGGCGTTGCCGCACAGCCCCCATGCCGATGATCGTGCCTACGAAAGGATTGAGAGGTGCAAAGAAATCGACTGTCGGGAGACACGATACCTGAACCGTACCCATGTGCCGCTGCCGCCAGCGTATGTTTGTCACGAAGCGCCGGATGACTTTGCGCCGCAGCCAGCCTATGCGGAGCAGTGGACCAAAACGATCGAGTTGCCGGAGAACCTCTGGCTGGGGCCGGCGAAGCGCTTCCGCTTGTCTGGTCATTTCACTCGCGACATCTTGCAAATTGCTCCGGCCAACATCGAGCAGATGCATGGACAGGGGACAAAAAGAAACTCCGGTTCCTCCGACCGGGACCGTGATGTCCACCCTGCCAGGCGTCAGCCTGTGTCGCGAATTTGTCATCACGTGTTCCGGGCCCATTCGATGGAGTGCCAGTCCAACTGCCCGCACCAGCAAGGTCACGTAGGTCAACCTGAGGCCGTGAGTTTTTGCTTTTGCGATCAGCGCGGCGCAGCTCTCCATACTGACTTCCTGAGACAAAAGGAAGCCCGGAAGAGGAGCGGCGCTGAACAGCTCGTAGAAATACAATTCTGTGGGCTGGAGCGGATCCAGCCGGTCTCGCGGAGGCGACGCAGAATCCGGCGTCATAGACCGTTCCTGTGAGCGCGCGCCAACTTCCGATTCGCCTCGTATAACACCGGCCTCTTTGTTGCGATTACCTGTTCTACGATCTCGACGGCACGACCTAAGCCGTCGAACGAGTTTATGCGCTCTGCGACCTTTGCCGCTGCCGCACGATATGTTTTGCCTTCCAGAACTGTCTGGACCAGCGAACGTAATCTGCCGGCTTCGAGGTTTCGGAACGGTAATGTCTCACCCGCCCCCAGCCATCTGGTACGAGCTGCCACTCCGGGCTGATCGTTAGCAACAGGAATGGATACCAGAGGTACACCGTTTGACAGAGACTCCAGTGTCGTGTTCAGGCCCGCATGCGTGATGGTCAGACTGGCTCGCGCGAGCAAATCCAGCTGCGGCGCATAGGCAACTACGATCGGATCTCCGGGGAGCTTACCGAGCTCCTCGGGGTGGCTGCCGCCTCCGAGCGAGATCACCAGCTGCGCATCTACGGTGGTGCACGCGGTTGCAATCTCCCGAAACACTTGCCCGACACGATTCTGCAGGGTCCCCATCGAGGCATAGATCATGCGCTGCCCGGTCAGCTTCTCATATGGGAAAGGAACCGGCTTTCTCTCCTGCTGGCTGTAAAACGGCCCGGTGTAGTGAAACTGCCGGGGCAAATCCCGCCTCGGAAAGTCGAAGAAGGCTGGCTGCTGACTTACGTGAGCCCATGGCGAAGACCAGTCATTCACGGTTCGACTGGGCGGAAGACCCCAGAGGAGGCGCTGGTCTGTAAGGACCTTATGGCAGGAGGTCATCAGCCGGCGTTGCAGCCAGTACCCGGCCTGATTCCGGACGCGCGCCGGGTAGTCCGCTGTATACGACCACGGAGTGAAAACGGGGGGCACGTCTGGCTCGTTGAGCAGCACCAGCGCACTCGACACAGTAACAAATGGCATCTGCATGTGCTCCGCAACGGCGGTTCCCCCACCTTCCAGCTCATCGACAAGGAGAAAATCAACTCCGGACGCACGGATTGCGTCCGGGATCTCCATGAGCCAGACTTTCGTTTTGCGGACGAAATTCCCCAGTGTGAGGCGAAACGCAGCGAGACCCTGCAACGAACCAAGTTTTTCGTAAAAACGCTTTGTAGATCCTGCGGGGAATTCGTCAGATCCCACCATCCAGAAGCCAAGTCCGGTCTGTCGGATTGCGGCTTCCGCGTCAGGGAGATGGAATATGGTAACCCGGTGCCCCCTCCCCTGAAGTTTTCGTCCGAGGCTGGCAAGTGGGTTCAGGTGCCCAGGCACAGCCGGACACACAATTCCTATGTGGCTCATGAGGACTGCAATTGTACCCCCGCAAATTTTGGCTGGGATGTCATACCGGCGGCCAGTTTTGATGGTATTTTGGAATCACACCAGCCCGGGTAAATGTGGCGTCTAACGCAACCACCTGTGCCGCAGGCTCAGCCTGAGGCGTGGCGCGGTCTAACGCGTTTGACATAACCTTCTCACCTGGCTAAAATCAGAGGTTTGTAAGGACCCACGGAGAGAGTCTGTCTATGAATACCCCAATCCCATCCGGCGACAACTACCCCCGTAAGTGGTTTGTCCTGGATGCTGCGGAAGTCGTTCTTGGTCGTCTGGCCACGAAAGCCGCCATGGTGCTGATGGGCAAGCACAAAGCGAGTTATACGCCGTTCATCGATACGGGCGATCACATTATTGTTGTGAATGCAGAGAAGGTCCGGCTGACTGGTGCGAAAGAAGACCAGAAGCTGTATCGGACACACTCGGGTTATCCGGGAGGCCTGAAAGAAGTCCAGGCCAAACGAATGAGACAGAGACGGCCGGAGAGAATGCTGGAACTGGCAATTCAGGGTATGTTGCCCAAGACTAAAATGGGCAAGCAGATGTACCGCAAACTGAATGTGTATGCCGGCCCTAAGCATCCTCATCAGGCACAACAGCCGCAGGATTTGAGCCTGTAAGGCAGTCAGCAAGGCAGGAGAAGAGGCTTAGTGGCAGCACTTGTTCAGCATCTGGGAACCGGTCGTCGGAAGCGCGCAGTTGCCCGTGTGTTTCTGCGTCCCGGCAATGGAAAGATCACGGTCAACAACCGGCCGTATAACGAATACTTCACAACCGAAACGGCTCGTGCGGTGGTCCGGCAACCGCTGCAGACTACTGAAACCGCAGACCGGTTCGACGTTCTGATTCTCGTCGATGGCGGTGGCTACGCAGGTCAGGCAACTGCGGCCCGCCTCGGTATCTCGCGCGCACTGGTTGAGTTTAATGTGGAGCTCCGGCCGCGCCTGAAAGCCGCCGGTTATCTGACCCGTGACCCTCGTGCCCACGAGCGTAAGAAGTACGGTCAGAAGGGTGCCCGTAAGCGGTTCCAGTTTTCGAAGCGGTAAGCGGCAGGGTGAACTGAAACGGTTTACCCTCTTCTCCGTTTTATTCCCCGTTTTTCTCTCCGCGAAGTGCAGATCCTTTCAAACTGTGCCGTGCGGTATCTCTGGTCCGGATTCGATTGCCCGGATCACTTTCATTCCCTTCCAGCCCGGGCGCGCAAATCTCGCTTTGGACCGTGCGCCCGGTGACCGACCAGGAGGCTATCTGCCGTCTATCTCAATGAAGGAATTGCTCGAGGCTGGTGTTCACTTCGGGCACCAGACCAAGCGCTGGAATCCAAAGATGAAGGAATACATCTTTGGCGAACGCAACGGGATCTACATCGTCGATCTCCAGAAAACCCTCAAACTTTTTAAAGACGCGATGCGCTATGTGGGCGAAATGGCCGCCCAAGGCAAGAACGTTCTTTTCGTCGGTACCAAACGTCAGGCTCAGGAAGCGATCGCCGAAGAAGCCACCCGCTGCAGCATGTACTACGTCAATCAGCGCTGGCTGGGCGGGCTTCTTACCAACTTCGCCACCGTCCAGAAGTCGATCAAACGGCTGAAGCAGCTGGATTCCGAAGTGGCCGAAGGCGGCTATCTCGGCCGCAACAAGAAGGAAGCGATTCAGCTGGAGCGGGAACGCAAACATCTGCAGTCCAACCTTGCTGGAATTAAGGACATGCCGGGTCTTCCGGACCTGCTGTTTATCGTGGATTCGAACAAGGAAGAAATCGCAGTAAAAGAAGCGCGCCGGCTGGGAATTCCGGTGGTTGCGGTGGTCGATACCAACTGCGACCCGGATGAAGTGGACTGGGTGATTCCTGGCAACGACGATGCCTTGCGCGCCATTCGTCTGTTCACAACGAAGGTCTCCGACGCGGTGATCGAAGGCCGGTCCCTTGCCACCGAGCAGGACTTCGTGGGTGAGAAGATTGTCGCAGAAGACACTCCCATCGAGCTGGTGGAGCACAACGAGTATGTGCAGTATCTGGATCCGCGCTACGCCGAACAGCTGATGGCCGAAACGATTCCGGATGAAGACCTGCCCTCTATGTCTCTGCCCCGCAAAAGCGCAAGTTCTGAAGTTGCGCCCGAACCCGTTACCGCTGGCGCAGAGCAGCGCTCGTAATCTGGCGTCGAACAGCGCTCTTAAGCAGAGCGGATCTTCCAGCCTATGCATTTGTCGCGCCGGATCTTCGCAGGTCCGGCGCGTTTGCTGTCCCGAGCCGGGCTCAGACTTCCCGGCGCTTAAAATGACCGTGAGCAGCTCATCTTTCAAGATCAGGATCGGATATCAGGATCGGATATATGGCCGAAATTAACGCAGCCCTCGTGAAACAGCTTCGTGATAAAACTGGCGCCGGCATGATGGAGTGCAAAAAAGCGTTGGCAGAAGCAAATGGCGATGTTGCAGAAGCAGAAGTGGTTTTAAGAAAACGCGGCATTGCGTCCGCCTCCAGGAAATCGTCCCGCGAGACCCGGCAAGGTGTTATCGGAACATATTTGCACCAGGGATCGCAGCTGGGCGTGCTGGTGGAGGTCAACTGCGAATCGGATTTCGTGGCACGCACCGATGACTTCCAGAATCTCGTGAAAGACGTCGCCATGCAGATTGCAGCCGCCGATCCGCAGTTCATAAGACGGGAGGACGTCCCAACCGAACTGCTCCAGAAAGAGCGCGAGATCGCCCTCGATCGTGCCCGTCAGGAAGGCAAGCCTGAAAAGATCCTCGACAAAATCGTCGAGGGCAGACTGGCTAAATATTATGAAGAAGTTTGTCTTCTCGAACAGCCGTTTATCAAAGAAAATACCCTGTCTATGACGCAGCTGATCGCGACGGTAATCGGCAAACTGGGCGAAAACATAACGGTCGCCCGGTTCGTCCGCATGAAGGTCGGCGACACCGCGCCTGTCGAAGAAGTAGACAACCAAGACGCATTGAAGTCCGAGTAAAAAGGAGAATACGTGGCCTACAGCCGCATTCTTCTCAAGCTGAGTGGCGAGGTGATGGCCGGACCCGCGGGTTTTGGTCTGGATGCTGAGAAAATCCGCGATCTCGCCACACAGGTAGCCGACGTTTCCCGCACCGGAGTACAGGTGGGTCTGGTGGTTGGCGGTGGCAATTTCTTTCGGGGAATCGCAGCCGCGGCGCGCAACATGGACCGCGTGACTGGCGACCACATGGGCATGCTGGCCACTGTGATCAATGCCCTTGCGTTGCAGGATGCGCTGGAGCAGCAGGGCATCCCGACACGTTGCATGACGGCGATTGCCATGGCACAGGTAGCGGAACCGTATATCCGTCGTCGCGCGATCCGTCACCTGGAAAAAGGCCGCATCGTGATCTTCGCCGCAGGCACATCCAACCCTTACTTCTCGACCGACACAGCCGCTGCGCTGCGGGCGCTGGAAATCCGGGCCGACGTGCTGGCAAAAGGCACCCGTGTGGATGGCGTCTACGATCGCGATCCCCTGAAGTTTTCCGACGCAGTCCACTACCGCCAGATCGACTACACCGAAGTTCTGAGCCGTTCGCTGGCGATCATGGACGCCTCCGCAGTGGCAATGTGCCGTGACAATAAACTGCCTATCGTTGTATTCAATCTGAATACCGTCGGAAATATAATGCGAATGTCCCAAAACGAAGAACTTGGGACACTGATCACAACTGTTCCCCAGGTGAGTGCATGATTAAGCCACAACAGGACCCCCCAGCAGGCCCGCAGGTCAAAACAATTAAAGATATCGAGAGCGGTGCGCGAACGCGCATGGAGAAGGTGCTTGCCGCGCTCCAGCACGACATGGTGAATATTCGCACCGGCCGCGCCTCGGTCAACTTGCTGGACAACATCCGTGTAGACTACTTCGGCACGCCAACCCCGGTGAACCAGGTCGCCAATCTCCACGTCCCCGAGCCCTTTCTGATCACAGTACAGCCCTGGGACAATTCGATGATTGGTGCCATCGAGAAGGCAATCCGTGTCTCGGATCTTGGATTGAACCCGGGCAATGACGGGAAAGTCATTCGCGTTCCAATTCCGCAGCTTACCGAAGAACGGCGCAAGGATTTTGTCAAAAAGCTCTACGGTGTGGCAGAGGATCATCGTGTCAGTTTGCGTAACGCCCGCCGTGACGCGAACGAGCAAGCTAAGAAGCTGCTGAAAGACAAGCTGATCAGCGAAGACGAGGAGCGCCGTTCTCTGGAAGAAATCCAAAAGCTCACCGACGGCTATGTAGTCAAGCTGGAGGCTGCCGTAAAAGCAAAAGAAAAAGACATCATGGAAGTCAAGTAAGGCTTCGCTGAGCGCCGCTTCCTATCGGCTAACCTGAGAGGAGCATGCGACTCGTCCCTCTCCTCTCCGTCGCTCTTTTGATATCGGCCGAGGCAGCCGACCTCAGGCCAGTGTCGCCGCCCGGTACCAAAACAATCGGGCCATATTCGCCTGGTATTGTCGCCGGAGGAATGGTGTACGTGTCAGGCCAGGGTGCCAGCGATGCCAAGGGACAACGTCCGCCAACCATAGACGCGCAGATCCGCCAGACTCTTGAGAACGTCCGCGTGATCCTGGAAGCCGAGAAGATCACTTTTCAACATGTTGTGTCCGCGCACGTTTACCTCGCGGACATGAAAGACTATGAAGCCCTGAATCGCATATGGGCGGAGTATTTCCCCAAAGATCCCCCCACACGTACGGTTCTTGGCGTGGTACGTATGCCGACCGATAGTCCTGTAGAAATCACGGTCGTTGCGGCGGTAAATCTGCGAGCCAAACAGGTCCTCAAGCAGCCGGGGACGAAACCATCCGAGTCCGTCAGCGCAGGCATATCTACGGGAGACAGGATTTATCTGAGCGCCGCGACTGGACGGGACCGTGCGGGTGTCATTCCGACCGACGCGCGAGCGCAGGTCCGGATCGTTGTGGCAGAACTGGAAGCCGTACTGAAGCAATCCGGACTGCAGATCCGCAACATGGTGTACGCCAACATCTACGTCGACCCTGGAATGCCTCTCAAGGAACTTGCGGCTGTGATCGATGACTTTATTCCCGACGAAACAGCCCGCACTGTTATCCAGACGAATTCTCTTCCGTTTGGAACGCATATTCAGATCAGCGGATTGGCCAGTGGTGATTCGAAGAGGCTCGGAGGACACTGCACGACTGTTGCGGAAACAGTCTACTGTTCGGGCCGGGTAGGCACAGTCCGCCAGGCACTGGACTCCCTGAAGGCAGATTTGCAGGCCGGAGGCTTGAACCTAAGTCGCAGCGTGTCCGCTAACGTCTACATCGATGAGCTGGACCAGTTCACCAGCATGAATAAGGTTTACAGCACTTATTTTGGCGACGTACCTCCCACGCGAACGACTGTTCAGCCATGGAAGGGTGTGCCGGAATTGTCGTTGCCGCCGACCACTGGTGTAGCCACGGCGCAGGATGATAGTCCGCGGGCGCAGGTGTCCATTATCGCTGTGCGATAGCCTGAATCATCCCGGCAATCAGAAGCAACGGAACTGCAACAGCAAGCCCCAGTCCCGCCAGCAGAAGAACCAGGAAGAGGACGTCCTTCCGTTGATCCCGAACTCCGGCGCGTGACTCGCGATACAACTTGAGATTTTTCGAGTTTGCCTTGAATGCAAAATCGAAGAGATCGCCGGCGAAGGGCACGGATCCCACGACGGCGTCAATTCCAACATTGGCGACCATCCGGACCAGCGTCGGTCTGGCGATACCAGCACGATGCGCCTGCAGCACAATCATCGCGGAAACCAGCGTTCCGAGGAGGTCGCCTAAGCCTGGGATCAGACCTAAAATGGGATCCAGCCCAATCCGAAAGCCGCCGGGCAAAGGAATGGAATCGTCCATAATCCAGGCCAGACGTTCGATGACGACATCTGCGGGATGAGAATTCACCCCGCTGTGATCCACACGGGGCCGATGGTAGTTGCTCGTGTCAGGTCCAGCCGATAGGGGCACTTCAGCTTCTCCGACTGTTGGATGCGCGCGGGTTTGCCCGGTTACGTTCGAGTGACCTTGGCAGGGCGGATTGGCGCTAGTACATCAATGCAAAAATAAATACTAGCGAAGCAGTTGGAGCAGCCGAAAAGCAATGCAGAACTAGTCGTGTTCCTCGTCCTGCAGAGGATTGGGAACGGAAGGAACAAGATATGTCCTGCTCCGTTGAACTTGTACCGGTGATGAATATTGAGGTAATCCTGGACCGCGTCGGCGGTGACATGGATCTGCTGCGGGAGATCGCAGCCATATTTCTGGAAGAATACCCCGGATTGTTGAATGAGATCCGCGAGGGCCTGCGAGAAGGCAATCCGTCACGTGTTGAGCGAGCCGCTCACTCGCTGAAGGGTTCTGCTTTGAATTTTGATGTCGCAGTTGTGACCGATCCTGCGTGCCAGCTGGAGATGCTGGGCCGGCAGAAGCGTCTTGAAGACGCCCCCCTGTTCCTGGCGCAGCTGGAAGCCGGACTGGGAGAACTGGCACCAGAACTGATCTCTCTGACGGAGGACTCGATCTGAGGCGGGCTACGCTGAACCGGTGAAGTTCGAGATTATCGCAAGATGCCCGGAAACGGGAGCCCGTGCCGGAATCCTCCATACCGCATCCGGAGATATTCCTACTCCGGTTTTTATGCCGGTAGGAACTCAGGCGGCAGTAAAGGGTCTGACGCCAAAGCAGTTGCTGGAGGAGATTGATCCACCGATCATCCTGAGCAATACCTACCACCTGTATCTGCGTCCCGGTCACGAAACGGTTCGTTCCCTCGGAGGGCTGCACCGGTTCATGAACTGGCCCCGGCCGATCCTGACGGACTCCGGTGGCTTCCAGGTATTCAGCCTTACGGAGCTGCGCAAGATCAGCGAGGACGGCGTTTTGTTCCAGTCCCATCTGGATGGCAGTTCCCACATGTTCACGCCGGAATCTACCGTGGATGTCCAACTGGCGCTGGGCAGCGACATCGCCATGGTGCTGGACGAGTGCCTGCCGTATGGATCGAGCCATGCCGAATCCAGAATCTCGACCGATCGCACGGTGCGGTGGGCGCGACGGTGCTTCCAGAGACATCGCGAGGTCGCCGACACAGAGAGGTTTGCTTTGTTTCCCATCGTTCAG
>JACMLA010000068.1 GCA_014379815.1 Bryobacteraceae bacterium
CCTACTTCCGCTGCTTGTTGCTTACTTCAATATCGTGCAACGCTCCTGTCCTCTCAAGTTCCTCAGCCGGTCAGCCCCGTTTACCCGGGTGAAATGCTTCTTTTGAGGAACCTCCTTGCATGATCTGCAGATGCAACGTATTATGCTGCGGGCTGTTCTTCAATCGGAACGAGTTTGTAACCGCGTTGCTGAGCCTGACGCTTCAGCTTTATCTCGAGCCTTTTATCGCGCTCGCTGTCGCGGCTGGCCCAGATGGTTTCGTCGTATTCGATTTGCTTGCTCACCATCGTGTAGAAGATGGTTGCGATCTTGTGGGCGGTGGCGGTGGTTGCTCCCGGCGGTCCCAGTTTGGCCTTCATCCGGCGCAGATAGTCGCCCATTGGCGTCTGACTGCGGTGGAGTGAGTGGGCCGCCAGACGGAAGAGCTGCCCTGCTCGGTTTTTCACCTTGCGTATCCCTTTCCACAACACACGGCCTCCACTAATGTCGTTATCAGGACAGAGGGCCAGCCAGGAGGCGAAATGCGCTGAAGTCGGCCATCCCGACAAATCCCGGCCTACTTCGCTGAACAGCGGCAATGCCATCGTCTCCAGTCCGGGGATTTGAGTCACGTCCACCCCGAACAACTTGTAAGCTTCAGTCCGGAGATCGAAGTCTGTCCCGGGATTGCCGTTCTTCTTTCGCCTCTTGCGGGCGCTGCGATTCCGTTTTCGGTCTGCCGGCAGTGGCTTTTCGGCCGGGTCAGCCCAGGGCGGAAACACGCCCAGGAATTGCTCAATTTGCCGATCGCAGTCCACCACTTTTTGCTGATACGTCTGATACAACTCGCGCGATTGCCTGAGCGTAAACAGATGCTCCTGCCGCCAGTTGCCCACCAGCGATTTCCGAATCGTCTCCTCGTCAGCTTTGACCCGCCCATCTCGTAGCTTTGCCAATTCCGCCGGGTCTCGCTGCCCGGCCAGAATGGCATCCACAATCGCTAATCCTGTCAGCCCGGTGATATCGCTGATCACATGGTGGATCTGCAGATTCATCTGCGTCAGGGCCTTGTGCATATGCTGTACGTGTTGACTGGCGATTTGCACTAACTCATTGCGGTGACGAATCAGGACTCGCACCGCACAAACATCGGCCTCGGGCCGAAACGCGGACCGGAGCAGCCCCACCGCGTGCAGATACTGAAGCCACTGACACTCATGCCAGTCCGTGCGCCGGCCGGGGACATTTTTCATATGTCGCGCATTGACCAAACATGGCTTTAACCCTCGCTCTTCCAGAATGTCGTACAGCGGAATCCAGTACACGCCAGTGGATTCCATCGCAACCGTCGTAACTCCACACGCAATCAACCAGTCGGCCAACTGATTGAGATCCTCAGTGAAAGTGTCGAATACCCGAACCGGCCCCGCATCCCGGTCAGGTGGTACAGCCACGAACATCTCGCGGGCACCGACGTCAACGCCCGCAGCGTTACTTTCCAGAACAGGCCGGTCTTCCAGGCACATTCCTCGTCTCTTCTTCTGCCGGGTCTTGCTCGGTTTTGACTGCTTCTGCTCTTTGCTTGACACGCCCTGGCCTCCTTGCGAGCAACACGCAACGGCCAGGTCGCTAATCGTAAAGTACTCTTTTGATCGGAATCAACCAGGTCAAACCGCCTGATCGTTACCATTGGTCAGCGCACGGAACCTGGGACCACGCTCCTAATCGAGCTCGACGGCATCACTGTTCGCACGGCCTACTTCCGCTGCTTGTTGCTTACTTCAATATCGTGCAACGCTCCTGTCCTCTCAAGTTCCTCAGCCGGTCAGCCCCGCTTACCCGGGTGAAATGCTCTTAAGGAACTCTTCCTAATTCACCCGGCCTGGGGAAGAGGAACGAGTTGAAATCCGAGCGCTTGTGCTTTGGCCCGAAATTTGGCTTCCTGGCGTCTCTCATAACGGAGTTGTGCAGCGGCAAACTGGCTGTCATCGAATTCCTGTCTGGTGGTAATGAGATGAAAGATGATCCGGGCCAGTTTGTGGGCGGCAGCGGTGATCGCTTTGGGCGCGCCGAGTTTGGCACGCATGCGTCGGTAGAAATCGCCGAGTGCGCTTTTGCTGTGATGCAGAGACTGGGCGGCCATTCGCAAGGCGGTAGCCGCCCGGCATTTTACTTTGCGCGTGCCAGTCCAGAGAACCTTGCCTCCGCTGATATCGTTGTCTGGACACAACCCCATCCACGAGGCGAAGGCCGATGCGCTTCGGAACTTCGTGAAGTCCGGGCCGATTTCCCCGAACAGCATCTGTGCGATGCCGGTCCGGATACCGGGAATGTTTGTCAGATCCAACACCGAATACACGCTTGAGCTCGCTAAGCAGCATACCGTCGCTGGATCGTGGTTTGCTTTTCTTCTCGTCAGTGCTGATGCCGGCATCGGGCGCTGACGCTGTGGGAGGCTTGAACTCATCCAGACCCCGGCGGATCTCCTGATCGCAATCCTCAATTAGCTTCTGATAGCTGCGATACGCAGTCAGGGATTGCCGCAAGGTGAACAGATGCTCAGGCCGGTAATCACCCACCAGCGATTTGGCGATCACCTCTTCACTGGCCTTGATGCGGTCGTTTCGAAGTTTGGCGAGCGTGAATGGATCGCGCTGCCCAGCCAGAATAGCCTCGATGATCGCTAACCCGGTCAGGCCCGTGATATCGCTGATCACGTGATGCAGTTGCAAATTCATCTGGTCCAGCGCCTTCTGCATGTGGTGAACGTGAGTCGCTGCCATTTGGACGAGGCTCTCCCGATGGCGAAGCAGAGAGCGCACGGCGCAAACCTCCTGATCGGGCCGGTACGAGGCTCGCAACAGCCCGACCGAATGGAGAAACTGCAGCCACTGACAGTCCGACACATCGGTCCGGCGGCCGGGCACGTTCTTCACATGCCGCGCATTGACCAGACAGACATCAAACCCGCGGTCTTCCAGAATCTGGAACAGCGGGATCCAGTAAACGCCAGTGGATTCCATGGCCGCCGTTTTAATGCCACACTGCTTCAGCCAGTCGGCTAACGCATACAGATCCTGCGTAAACGTCGGGAACGAACGCACGTTTTCGGCAGCCCGATCCGGCGCCACGGCCACGAAGATTTCTGTTGCGCCAATATCAATGCCTGCCGCGTCGGGCCGCATGACCGGCAGCACAGCGTTGTTAGCCTTACTCTCATTCTTCCTGCGTTTTCTCGCCATCGCTCCATCCTCAATCAAAATTGCCGGGGACGAAGGCCCAGATCGCGCAAAACGGGCACTCTCTTAATCGGGATCGCCGCAGACCAGACAACCGGTCTCCGAACGTCACCACTGCATTGAGCACGAGACCTGGAACCAGGCTAGCTACCGGGCTCGGAAGCTCCATTGCTCGGCCGGTCTTAGCTGCCGTCGTCACCGACAGAAGAGATCATACTCGCCCCCGTTCCTTGTCTGCAATGACCTCCATCGGAGGTC
>JACMLA010000534.1 GCA_014379815.1 Bryobacteraceae bacterium
CCCCATCCCATAAACTCGCGGTGGCGTCCCAGACCGCTAAGCATCGTGGTCTCTTCGTACCCGTCGTCTCCCCGAAAACGGTACAGGTTTGGGAGGTCGTCGACGAAATTCGTTTTGGCCAGATCCAGATTTCCATCGCCATCGTAGTCCGCCGACGCAGTGCCCATTCCCGCTTGTTCCGCACCAGCTTCACTGAGCGCAACACCCGCCTCGAGCGCCCGATCCGTGAAAGTCCCGTCATGGTTATTGCGGTACAGAATGCTTGCCTGGGAGTCAACCGCCACGTAGATATCCGGCCAGCCGTCCCGGTCAAAGTCCAGCGTCGTTACCGACAGCGAGTAGCGCTCGCCCACCTTCCTGATTCCTGATGACGCCGACACGTCCTCAAACCGGATGGACCCTGGTTTTGACACGTTGCGCCAAAGGCGATTCACGCTACCTTTGAGTCCTTTAGGGCCACAGGGGACTGGCTGATTCTTCCACCGGCACGCGTTTGGCTGACCAGGCACCGGCGTGTTCTTCTGATCGAAATCCACGTAGCGGGCTCCAAACAGATCCACGTAACCATTCCTGTCGTAATCAAGGAAAGCGCAGCCTGTGCCCCATTCCGCCGGCCCCGAACCCAGACCCGCAGCCTCCGTTACGTCGTCAAACCGACCCTTGCCCGTATTCCTGTACAGCGTGTCGTGTCCGTAGTACGTGACGTACAGGTCCACGAATCCATCGTTGTCGATGTCGCCTGCGCATACTCCCTGGCCCCATCCCGATTTCGCGAGTCCTGCTGCATGCGAGACGTCCTGAAATTGACCGTTCCCCAGATTGCGATACAAGTGATTCGTTGGCGCAATCGCCGCAGGATCAGCGTGCAGGGTTGAGGCCGTCACCGTAAACAAATCGACGTATCCGTCGTTGTCATAGTCGAACACCGCCACGCCGGCACCAAGCGTTTCGATAAGGTACGTCTTGCTCTCGTTGCTTCCGCAAATCATAGGATCCTTGAGACCGGATTCCTTGCCAACACTCACGAAGCGGACCTCGGCCGACACGATACTGGCAGCGAGGATCAGCGCGAGCCGGCTTCTCACTTGGAGCTTTCGGTAACGGTCAGGATCTGGTTAGCCTTGACCCGTTTCATCGTCTGAAGGATCCCACTGGGCCAGGCGATCTCCAGTTCTGCGATGCTGGCGTCCAGGCCCAGGCCAAAATGCACCCTCTTGCTGCTGGCCGAGAGATAGCTGCCGGCCGTGGTAACAAACGCTCTCTGCCTGAGGCCGGATGGAGTGGTAATCGTCACCCGTGCGCCAATGCCGTCGCGATTGCTGACAGTGCCTACGGTATCGATCAGAATCCAGTTGTTTCCCGTGCCGCCTTCATTGCGTAGAACCACCGCAGGGCCATTGTTGCAGTTGATAGCTACGTCGAGACATCCATCATTGTCAAGATCTCCCACTGCCAGCCCGCGTGCGCTAAGAGGTATCTGGAATGGTTTACCACTGCTTGGGGATATGTCTTCAAACCGGCCATTCCGGTTTCGGAGGAGCGCCGGAGGCTCCCGATACTTAACCCACGGCTGAGTCAGCTCGATGTTATCCATAACGTGGCCCTGCGCAATCACAAGATCCTTCCAGCCATCGTTGTCCATGTCCGCGAACTTTGCACCCCATCCGGAGTGAAGCGCGCTGATTTTGCCAAGTCCGCTTTCCCCTGATTCGTACTCGAAGAACCCGTTGCGATAACGGAATAGCGCGTAGTGCTGGTTCGCAAGGGCGTCAATGAAAATCTCCGGTCCTTCTCCGTTGGTCAGGAAGGCGCTGTCGATGCCCATCCCGGCAAATGTCCTGGCGTCGCCATCGTAGGCGAGGCCGGAGGCGATACCGCTTTCTTTGAATTTGCCATTTTGCTGATTGCGGAAGAATTGTTGCGGGAAAGAGTCGTTTGCTACAGCGATGTCCGGCCAGCCGTCGGAATCGAAGTCATCGACCACGACACCGAGGCCTTTCCCAACCTGCCGCTCTAATCCGGCCTGGCGGCTTACGTCCGTGAATGTCCCATCTCCGTTGTTGCGGTACAGCAGATGTTCGACGGGCTGAAATTTATCCGGATGACAAAACGAACGAAAGCCCTCTTTACGTTCTCCACACCAGATGTTCTTCGAAAAATCCCACTCCAGATACCGGCTGACAAAAAGATCGAGGTGGCCATCCTTGTCGTAGTCGAAGAAACACGCGCCTGCGCACCACCCGGATGTAATTACGCCGGACTTCTCCGTGACATCGGTGAACGTACCGTCCCCATTGTTCCGATACAAAGTGCTGCGTCCAAGATTCGTAACGAACAGGTCCGCGTGGCCATCGTTGTTGTAGTCGCCTACGGCCGCTCCCATACCGTATCCGGTGCCGGGGAGTCCTGCCTTCTCGGTTACGTCGGTGAACGACCCGTTGCCTTCGTTGCGGTACAGGCGATTCCAGTACCGCGGATCTGTTTTGTCGGGCTGGTGTCCATTCGCCATGGGATCACTGAGCTTTGCCCCATTGACGAAGAACAAATCCATACGTCCGTCTCCGTCGTAGTCGAAGACAGCGACGCCTCCGGTCATCGACTCCGGCAGATACTTCTGGGAGGTGGGGCTGGCAGAGTTCACAAACGCAAGCCCGCTGGCGGAACTTATATCGCGAAAGACGGGAAGTTTCACCGGAGCAGCATTCATACCCCGCAACATGGAAACCGCGGGCAACGTGAGCAGAGACCGGCGAGTCACTCCCTGGGTTCCCCGGCACCTTGTGACTTAGTGGAGGACATTTGTTGCACGATTTTCGTCTCTGCGTTCGCTTCCTCCATCCTTCCCAGGCGACGGTACGCTGTGGCGAGATGAAAGTGAGCCGTTGATTCCAGAGGAGCCAGTTTGACTACCCGGAGATAGTGTTCAATCGCCTTCGCATACTTGCCCTCGTTGGCAAGCAGCCGACCCAGATCCAGATGCGCCTGCGCGAGGTCGGGACAGAGCTTCAGGGCAGTCGTCACCGATGCAATCGCGACCTTGGGATCCTGTCGCAAATTCAAAAGACTGTTCGCAATTTTCCAGTGTGCCAGGCAGTTGAAGGAATCGGAGGTGAGTTCCTGTTGGAACTCCGCGATGGCTTCAGACCATTTACCCTCGAGCCAATAAATGTTCCCAACGTTATAGTGAGCACCGCGGAAGCCTGGCTGCTTTTCCAGTGCCTTCTTGAACTCGGCAAGCGCACCGTCATAGTTCTCCATGCTGACCAGCAACTGACCACTAACCAGGTTACTCAGGTAGGAGTCCGGTGCCTCTGCCTCAAGCCGTTTCAGAGTCGCTTGCGCGAGTTGCATGTATAGCTGACCAAGTGTGTAAAGCGCCTCCACATTGCGTGGTGCCTGCGAGAGAAGCTTTTGCAGGGCGTCCACTCCGGCTTCCTGCTGGCCAAGCGCGATCAGGGAGCGGGCCCGGTACAACTGGGCATTTTCATCTTTTGGATTCAGACGAACAGCGCGGTCCAGTACTTCCCTTGCTTTCGCAAACTGCGTCATCTGAAAGTAGGCGGTGCCCAGCGGAATCAGCGTCGTCGTCATCTTCGGGTCTGCCCGCAAACCTTCTTCAAACGCCTGGGCAGCCGCCGAAAAATTGTTCTGCTGAAAGTAGAGAAGTCCCAGATTATTGTGGGCAGCGGCAAGTCCTGGGCTGAGCTTCAGAATCGCCCGGTATCTCGCGATTGCAGTATTCACATCGCCTGCCCTCTTAGCCGTCAGCGCCTGAGAATACAGCTCTGCGATGGCATCTTCCGGTGCAGCGGACTGGGAAAACCCGACTCTGCTGCAGACCAAAAAAGCCACTGCGATCCAAAAGTCGTGGTTGCTGAACCGACTACTCCTGTTCATTCCGGTCCGACTCCAACTGTGCCATGTGCTGGCGCGCTAAAGCGCTGATCCATTCAGGCCCTGCTTTGATCGCCCGGGACGACCAGTCGCGCGAACCAGGCCAATCCCGATTCGCTGCGGCGACGACAGCTAAACGATAGAAATACTCGCCCTGCGCGTCAGATAGCGCTGCCTCTTTCAGGTGTTCCAGGGCCTTGTCCAGATTTCCTTCCCTGAAGCATATCCAACCGAGGACCGCGGCACCAACTGCGGTGAAGGACCTTCGCGTCCTGACCCACTCACGGCTTCCGGCTGACCTTGGGATGTTGATGCTCTTCAAGCGGGCAAGCCCCCGGTCGGCAAGGCTCCGCGCTTCCGCCAGGGCAGTTGCTTCTTCATGCCGGGGGTCGATGAGCAGCCGCGCCAGATGCAGTAGAGCGTCAACGTTCTCCGCATTCGCTCGCAAGACTGTTTCCGCTTGCCTCTTGGAACTCGACCAGTCGCCTAGCTCGTGATAGCTGTGCATCGCCGTCGCGGCCGCATACTCCACGAATTCCGATTTTGGATAAGCCCGGAGGAACGACTCGGCAGCAAGAGCGGTTTCCCTGATAGTCTTCGCTTCATAAAGAAGACCGAACGCATCCAGCTCTTCTCCTGTTCTCGCCTGTGGGCCTTTGCCACCCGCTGGCACAGAAATCGATTGCGCGCACATACCGGCAGCGAAAACCAGGGAAAGCCAAAGAAGCGCGAAGCTAATGGAGACGCCCCGCACCGAAGATCTCCTTCAGAGCTGAGAACTCTTTCAGCTGCTCCGCCGAGCCGGCAACGTCACCCTGTTTATTCAGTATTCGTGCCAGCAAATAGCGCGCCTCGATGAAGGCCTCGTCGATCTCAATCGTCTTCCGCAAGGCTGCAATCGCTTGAAGGGAGTTCGAATGACTGGCGTTCGATTGCGCCCACGCAATTTTGCCAAGCAGGAAGTGATTCAGGGCCACTTCAGGAGCTATCCTGACGGCGCTCTCGATGTACCCTTTAGCTTCGTCCAGCCGGTTGAGATCAAGGAGTTGTTCTGCGAGCGTCTGATACGGCAGGTAAAAGCGGAGCTTGCGCGACTCTGCCAGCTGGATCGCCTGAACCAGCTGCTGCTCTGCTTCTTTCGCGAGGTGCATCTCGCGAAATGCAATACCCAGATAGCATCGTGACTTGATATGTTCGGGATCTTTCGACAGAGCGTGTTGAAACTGGGCGACTGCTGCCTCGCGCCGGCCATGTGCTTCGAATAGATAGCGACCCTCCACATACCAGGGTTCAGGATCGGAGGGCGCCGCAATCTTCGCTGCGGCAATCTCAGTGGCAAATAGCTGGTGCTGATTAAGAACGAAGTAGGCCGATGCCAAATAGAGGTGCGCCCGGTCATCTCCCTGGTTGACTGCTAACCGGAGTGTCCGGGCCGCCGCGAAGGTAGCGCCAGTCCGTAGTTGCTTAACGCCGAGTGTCAGATAATCCGGCGAATCTACACCGTAGAGCGGTACCCCAAGCCCCGTGGCCAGACACACCAGGGCGCAAATACTCAGACCGGTAGCCATGCTAGAAGTTAAGCTTCAAAGCCAGTTGCCCCTGGCGCGGAGTATTGCCTTGTCCTCCGACCGTCCCAAATGCCGCGTTGGTAGGCGAGTACGAAGTGTTCGCTCCGCCGAAAACCACGCGGTTAAACACATTGAAGAACTCGGCCCTGAACTGCACGTTGATAGTCTCGGTCATGCGGAAATACTTCGATACGTTCACATTTTCGTTGAAGTAGGCAAAGTTTCGCGCGTTCCGCAGCACTCTTGGCGCGTTGCCGAACGTGAAGTCTGCTGGCTGCGAAAACGCATTGATGTTGATGAGCTTGTCTTTGGCTGGATCGAAGCCGCTCCTCTTGAGTTGCGGGTCCACATCGCGCACCAGATTAGGCCGATTGCCTCCACCGAAGATCGGAAGCACGTTACTAGCTCCTACACTAATCGGCGTGCCGGACTGGTACCGCGTAACCCACCCAAGTTGCCAGCCTCCGATTAGCCGCCCGGCGACTCCGGGCTTATTCAGGAGACGCTTTCCGGTGCCTATAGGCAACTCGTAAAGACCACTGACGGCAAGCGTGTGAGGAATGTCGCTGGGCGCAAGACCGTACTCAGCCGCGCGATTGAACGTGTTGACTGCTCCACCGTTGAAGGTTCCAAAACCGGAATTGGTGTTACTTAGCTGGCGGGAGGCGGTGTAGCTGACAAGGAACTCGAGTCCCTGACTGAACCGCCTCTGGACCGTGGCTTGCAGAGCCTCGTAACGCGTGACGCCAGTCTGCTGAAAATTGCTAGTGATACCGGTGTATTGCGGATAGGGCCGAAGCGCCTGCGCGACGCTCCCTGTGAACCCGGGATAAGGTATCGGGATATTGGCTGCCCTCGCCTCCGGACTATTAATGTCCCTCTGCAGCGTGGCACCCAGAGATAAGAACCGTGGGTCAACCTGGTTTAGGTTCTCCACATTCGAGGGAAGCCGGATGCCTTTGTTGCCGACATAGCTGACGGTAACCAGCACAGATCCGGGAATCTCGCGTTCCACACCGACAGTCCAGTTCTGAATGTAGGGCGCGGAACCCTGCCACCGGCCTGCGTAGTTCACTGACTGATTGTTTCCAATGCTGGACGTGAAGGGTGCGACGACTGGCAGCGGGAATGGCCGGTCCCACGAACCGTAACCTGGCGTAACTCCGGCGTCCTGAGAGATGGAAGCGAAGTTTCCAGAGGAACCGTTTAGAAAGTTCGTCTTGATACGAGTCTGTCCGAGATCGTTCGCACCACCCAAACCGTAGACGATACCGTACCCGCCCCGAAAGACAGTCTTGGTGTTCCATGCGTAGGCGAAACCGAATCGGGGTGCGAAGTTCTTCCAGCGAGTATCGGCGATGGTGTCCTGTCCGGAACAAAACTCGCAGTCTCCGGGCTTACTTAGCGCTCCCAGTCTTCCACCAGCCGCTGGATTCGGAATGGTCGGATCGAAGAAGGCAAGCCGGTTGGTGTCCTCGGTCGCGGGAATGAACACGTCATAGCGCAATCCAAGATTGAGGGTGAGCTTCGATGTCAGCTTGTAGTCATCCTGGATGTAACCCGAGTACGACGAGTTGCGGAAGATCCGGTCGGCAAGACCAGTCGACGCCGTCGCAGAGTCGGCGATGCCCAGCAGAAAACTCGCAAACGGATGTCCCGCCGTAGCAAAGTCGGGGGAGCCGGGCAAGGAAGTGCTGCGATTGCTGAATGCGAATCGCGCAGGACAACCTTCGCATATCGACGTGGTATTCCGCGATTGCCGGTACTCGAAACCAATGTTGAAGGAGTGCTTGCCCTTCAGCCAGAGAACGTTCGACACGGTGCTGGTGCCGGGCTGGAAGTTGTAGTCACCCTGAAATCCTGTCCCGAGTGTGACCGGGGAGGCGGTTGGACCGTTGAAAGCCATTTGCGGAAACGCAACATTCGCTCCCCGGGGAAGGCCGGGAAAATCGATAGCCGTATTGGCAGGACCGCCGATTTCCTGATTGTTCAGAATGCGGAACCAGAGCGTGCCGGCGCTGACCACCAGATTCGGCTTAACGGCCCATGAGTAGTTGGACAGATAAGCAGTCGTGGCTCCAGGGCAATTGGAAAGTCCGCTCAGCGAGCCGCTGATGTTGCTTCCAAGAAGGCATTGATTGGGGGAGGACGTACGCCACTGAGTAAAGCTAATGCGCTGATTGGGCGTGATGGCGTGGGCCAGATTGTAAGACCACGACGTGTTGTTGTTAGGGAAGCTGGGAATTCCAGGCCCAACGTTGTTCACCAGACCGGGTGCGGTTGGCACGGGAATCAGGGGAAGAACTCTGGCTGAAGTCGGACTGAATCGCGCCTGCGGAATCACGTTGCCCGGAAAGGGTGTGCGTGTCAATGGATCGTAGATGGGAATGACCCTGCCGCTGGAATCTAAAAGCCCGGAGAAGTCACCTCTCCGGAAGTCTGCCGTCGGCACCGTAAACCGGTCGTTGAGGCCCGCGCCCCGAAACTTGTACCAGCTGACAGCAACGTTGAAAAATGTTTTATCTTTCCCGTTATACACCTTGGGTATGATTGCGGGACCGCCTACGGTGAAGCCGTACTCGTTCTGTTTGTTGACGGGAGTTGTGGGTGAGAAGAACCCTCTGGCATCGAACGCCGTGTTGCGTACAAAATCGAATGCATTGCCATGGAGTGCATTTGTGCCCTGGCCGAAGTGGTAGTTCTTGACGCCCTGGCCCCGGCCGTACTGAGCGGAGAAAACAGAAGTAAGCACCTTGAATTCATCGATTGCTTCGAACGGAGGATTGATTCCGGTCTGATACCCATTTGTCTCAAAAGACGCCATGGGTACGCCATCGAAAAGAACTTCGCTGTTAAAATCGACACCGCCGTTGATCCGGCTGGAAAAGGTATCTCCCTGGACACCCGGCACAAGAAAAACAAAGGCGTCGATCTGCCGCCTGCCATTGGCAATCTGGAGTGGCAGGTCTTTGACAGCCTTTTCTTCGATCGAGGTTGCCACTTCGACAACAGCATTGTTGATTTCCACCGCGGACGCCGCCACCTCGACCGTCTCGGCCACGTTGCCCACCGACAGAGAGATGTCGAGTGCAGTCTGACTGCTGAACGATAGCCGGACATTGTCAAAAACGCTGGTCTTAAATCCCGGCTTTTCCGCCGTGACACGGTACACACCAGGGGGAAGGGAGGAGATCGTATACGACCCGTTTTCGATGCTGGCAACTTTAACGGTGGCACCCGTTTCGGTATTCCGTGCAGTTAACTGGACGTCCGAAATAGAAGCACCGGTTGTGTCCGTAATCGCGCCGGATATCGTGCCCGTATTTGTCTGAGCCTGCAGACAAATACCTTGCAACAGCAACATCGAAACTGTTATCGCCGGTCGGTACAGAGACCGGGTTGTCTTGCTTCTAAGCATAGACTTCTCCCTGGCGCTTGCGACCACTACTGGCAAACGGTAGCCAGAATGTTATGCCTTCTAAGGAGAAGTTGCAATCCGGATTATTTACAAAATTCCCTCCCGTTGTTATAGAATTTCCCACGCTGCTCATGTTTCCTGCTCAACACTTGCCTGTCGGAACGCGCCGGGTCGCGCTCATCTACGACGCGACGACCCCCTACGACTTGCAGGTGGTTCGGGGCGTCACGGCTTACATTCAGCAACGCGCAAAGTGGAGCGTTTACATCGAAGAGAGCACCTTAAAGGATCAGCGTCTTCCGGATTTGGGTTCGTGGGGGGGAGACGGGATCATCGCCGATTTCGATCATCCGTTGGTGGCTGCCGCTGTCGTTAGATCGAAGCTGCCGGCCGTGGCGTTTGGGAGTGGGTACGGATGGTATGCGCCCAAGTCACAGATCCCTTATTTCTTCACCAACAACCGGGCCATCGCACGTCTTGGAGCGGACCACTTGCTCGATAAGGGATTCCGCCACTTCGCCTATTGCGGGTATCCCAAGACGCCAATCAATGGCTGGTCCGAAGAGCGCGAAAGAGAGTTTGCCGGCCGCTTGAAAGAACGCAACTTCCTGTGCGAGGTCTACCGGGGCCGACATAGAAACAGGAGAAATTGGGCCCACATGCAAGCAGATCTGTCAGTCTGGCTGCAATCGCTTCCGAAACCAGTGGGCTTGATGGCTGCTAATGACAATCGGGCCCGGCATGTTCTTGAGGCTGCCCGGTTATCCGGGTTGAAGGTTCCTGCGGAAGTAGCAGTGATCGGGGTCGACAACGACGAAATGTTATGTGGTCTCAGCAGCCCTTTGCTGACCAGCATCGAGCAGGGCGCGCAGCGAATCGGATACAAAGCCGCTGCTCTCCTCGATCGGATCATGGGCGGAAATGCGCCAGCCAGGAAGCATTACGTGATCGACCCTGTAGGCATTGTGAGCCGGTTGTCCACAGACGTGCTTTCCGTTAACGATAGCCAGATCGCCGACGCAATGACATTTATCAAGGAACACGCCTGCGACGGTATCAAAGTTCCGGATGTCGTCACTGCGGTCAGGGCCTCGCGCTCAAGTCTGGACGCCCGATTCAAGAGTGCTCTCGGGCGCACGCTTCATACAGCGATTCGGGATGTACAACTGGAGCAGGCGAGATCCCTGTTCCTGCAGTCCACCCTCTCGCCTAAGGAGGTCGCCGCCAGCACAGGCTTTCGGTCGGTGCAGCACATGAGCTCACTGTTTCGTGAAGCCTATGGCTTGCCACCAGCGGAATACCGACGCAGCGTGCGAATGTCAGGCTGACCTGTTGCGGCCAGCCCAGCCCTCTTTAAACTAGTTGTACTTGATCTTCCAGGATCCGTCGGTCGCTTTCTCCCGGTAGGTGCCGTGACATCCAGCACAGCTTCCCATGGTGGTTTTCAGTGACGCCGAGGCTTCGTCAAACTTCGACGCAGTTGCCAGCTGACCTACTTCTTTGAATCCGCTTTGCGCATCGGTAGAGAACTTGGCCGCATTCTCCACCTTTTTCTTCATCCAAAAATCGTGCACCTGAGTAAACACTTCCTGAAGCTTGGTTGCATCCGCGGCGGAGGCTTCACTGTTTTTCGCTTCGAGGTTCTTGCGAAGACTGCCGACGGTTGCGCCCGTCGTCTTCATCCAGGCCTGATACTCCTTCTCGTCCTGGGCGAATAAACTGGCTGACATCGCCAGTATAGAAACAGCAAGGATTACTTTACGCATGGAATTACTCCTTTTCTGGATTCGATTCTACAGTTCTAACCTCTGCCCGTCCACACATTTAATCCTTATCTAATCCTCAACTAGTCCTCATCCGGAAAGTCATCGATAGCCGGGTTCCCGGAACACAAGGGGCTTACCGTGGCCATCGGGGGTCTTGAGACCGAATGCTTTAAGAATTGGACCAGGCATGCGCCTGCGATGAGCACGCCGACTACCGGTATCGTGTAGAGCCATGTTCCCTGAGATCCGCCCGGTTCCCTGAGAATTCGCCTGCCGTGTTCCTCGACAAGTGCCTCGATGATTTCTTCGTTGGATTTCCCGCTTGATACGGCGGCGGTGATCTGCTGGCGAACGCTATCGGCAACCGGTGACCTGTGGACGCTCACCGATTCGCGCCAGCAGCACGGTGCGAGGATCCGATTAGACAGAGCGCTCGCCCGTTCGGGATTAGCACTGGTTGAAGCCGGCTCCGCAGCGGCTATCGCGCACATCACAGCGGCCCAGAAAAACAACCTTGGCGAAAGCATACAGACCTCCTCAACCCACGCACTAACGCAGCTCTTCATAGCGGCGAAGGTGCTTGCTCCCTCGCTCCGTTTCACCCGTTGCGCGATACAGCAAGCCCAGACGGTAATGCGCAATCGCCAGTCGCTCATCCCGACGCAGTGCTTCTTCCAGAGCCGCAATGGCCTGTGGCTTTCGATTCGCAGATGACTCCTGCCTTGCCACTTCCAGAAGAGCTCGGGTTTCCTTCGGGTTCAGTGCGGTCGAGCGCGTTAGGTGCTCCATGGCCTCGGCAGCCTGAGAGGGGTCCTGTTTTAGCAGCGCTTGCGCCAGATAATACTCGCCTTCGGCCGTCGGCGGGGATGCCAGCTTCCGCATCGCTGCCAACATTGGTGCCGCCCACGCTCGCGGTTCGCCTACTGTTTCCCCAAGGAATGGCAGCAACGTCTTGTTCTCCGGCTGCTCTTTCGCCAGAGTGCAAAGCAGCTCTGCACTCTTCCCGGTTCTGCCCGCCAGGAAGTGCGTCACCGCTGTGCCTATCCTGAGTCCATTCTCCTCGAAGTGGTCTGCAGCCGGACCAAGCATTCCGTTGGCAAGCAGACTCGCGCCCTCAGCATGTCCCGGCAACGCGCGCAGCCGTTCCAGTAACTCCTGATTGATGACCGTGCGTTGCGCTGAGACGTGGGAGCTTCCGTCCAGCGTCGCCGAAGCTCCACCCCGTTGAAACGTTCCTTTGTCCTGGAACTCGGGAGGCTTCGTGATCTGCCCCCAGCTCAGCAGAGGCAGTAACAGGACCAACATCAGTCGCATTCGCACCGGAATCGTAGCACGCGATCAGTAAGCACGGCACTCCGGTTCAGCCTTACCCTCGGTCAAACTGCAGACCGAATTGACGGCCAGGCTCTTCCACTCCTCGGTGCGTCCACCCGGCCAGCGGACGGTAACTGTATCCACCGACTTCGCCGCCGCCAGCCCAAAGTGCAGCGTCAACGAATGCTGGGAGTAATAGCTAGAGCCGCTCATTACTTCGTCTGTCTGCTTTCGGCCACCAGCTACCACGGTCACCCGCGCTCCGATTGCCGACCGGTTCGACTTTGTCCCAGTGAGACGCAGATTCACGAAGCTTCCTCCCGCGGCCGTGTTTTTCAGCAGCGACGGCCGGTCATTCATATTCAGGATCAGCGCCTCTGGCCGGCCATCCCCGTCGAGATCCCCAGTGGCCAGACCCCGGGAGGAGCGCGGAGTCTGCAATGCGGGACCACCGGTCGCAGTGAGGTCCTCGAACTTGCTGTCTCCAAGATTTCGGAACAACAGCGTCTCCTGCCGGTACCGGTCTCCTACCTTCGCCTGATCCACCTCCGGGTACACGTGGCCGTTCACCAGCAAGAGATCTTTCCAGCCATCGTCATCGATATCGAGGAACGCAATTCCCCAGCCCAGCAACTGCCGCACGCCGAGCCGGGCCGGTTCCGAAAGGTCGGTAAAAAACTTGCCGTCTTCATTTAAATAAAGCGACGTCAAGTCCCCGGAGA
>JACMLA010000535.1 GCA_014379815.1 Bryobacteraceae bacterium
CTCGTCCGCGGAGACACCCAGCAGGCGTGCGGCCTTGGCGCGTAGCGACTCGCGCATCTGCAGATACTTGTCGCGATTCTGGAAAGATGGGTTGGCCTGGAAATCCCGCAGATACTCGAGGTGTCGGTCCATCACAGGACGCGACGCAGGGCATACATTCGCAGCATTCAGATAGATCAGCCGTTCCTCGAGAGGAAACTGGCGTTGCACCATGCTCCAGTAAGGCTCGTCTCCAGGCGTTGCGGACTGAAGTGCTGAAGTAAGAGCTGTCCAGCTTGCCGGTAGAGCGATAACGCTTCGGAAGAGGTCGCGGCGAGTAGGTGCCATTGGGAAACCATTATTGCACCCACCCGACCACGCGAATTCCAGCCCAACGTTACCTGGCAGTGGCTCGCCGAAAACGCGCTAGTCCGAATGCTCCGAACGCGGAGACCACCAGCCATGCCGCTCCCGGTTCCGGTACCGCTTCCGCCAGACCACTCAGCTGAACATTGGTCACAAGAAGGTCATCGGAGTCGATTCCATTAAATGCCGAAACGATTGTCAGTGTATTCTGGCCAACTTGTAAGAGAGGCTTCACAGAAAAGCTATCCGTCACGACCGGGAATGTGTTCAGTCCCGTCAAATCGAGCAGCAAGTCGTTGAAGCTGAGGTCTCCGGCTCTGACATCATTCAGAGTCACGAAAGACCGCAGAGCTACATCGATGTTATCTGCCTGATACTGATCCAGCGAAAGTGTAATCGAGGATGCGCTCAGCTGAGCGGCGGTCAAGGTAAACGAAAGCGAAAACGTGATTCCAGATGGGCTGGGAGGGATGAAACGGTTGTCGTTCTGGTTGTCTCCAACGTGAATCACATCACTTAACAAGTGCGTGGAGTTGAAATTATCGACCAGTGTCAGGGTTGCGGCGTGCGCCGGCAGAGCCAGAATGAAGGCAGCCGGGAGCAGCAAGGATAAGCTAATTTTCGGATATACCATCACAAAGCAGCGTAGCATTCTATAAGTCGCAGCATTATGACAAAAAACTTCTCATTTCTCTCGACTTGGCATTATTCGGGAAGCAGTACGTTAGCTCCCAACTTACCTCTTTCTGCGCTTATTCTTTTTCGCGCCTATTTCTTTTTGCGAAAGATGTCCACGATCTTCTTGCCCGTCTCACTGAGACTCTCCGGGGAAGCTGGTGCAGCTTGCTGCGCGGCGACCCCGATTGGAGAGACCATCAGGTTGGGGAAGTTGAGCGCAAACTGGCGAGTGGACCGGATCTGCTGACTGGCCAGAATCTCCAGCTGCTCAAGGCTGACGTCGAAGGTATAAGAAGTGCCCGTCGGGTTCCCGCTGTTCCGGCGATAAACTTCGAATGACGCGTTGCGGGTTTGTCCGGGGTTAAGAACGAATTGAGGGTCGGCTTTGCTGGCCACGACCACACCCATGCCGTTTACGGCCTGCGGTGTGATCCCATACCGGTTACCCACGTTATCGGTCGCCACCAGCGAGTTGTACGTGCTCGCGAGAATCAGCGAATTGCTGGTTAGATTGCGGAACCGCACATTGAAGCGCAATACATGATGCCTTCCGCCATACATGCTGCTGTTAATCTGCTGCACTTCAGCGAGGAACGGTCCGGCGTTGAAGCAGCGCGGTACCCCGATGCAAGGATCGGGTCCCGGAGCTGGCGCAGAAGAAACTCCACCTGATACCGGAACACCAGTCACTGCTGGGGGCTCTCCCGTCGAGGTTGGAGGCGCGGCAGAGCTGACCGCATTCGTCAAACCCCGGAAGCGCAGCGGATGTTCCTGGCCAAGGCGTAGCTGACGACTTGCCAGTGGAAGGACCTCACGGACCGTAAGATCCATTTCGAAGTTCAACCCAAACACCTCGCGGCCTGACCAGCGCCACACCATTTCAAAACGAGTATCGGCTGATTCTCCCGGCCGCAGCATAAACTTCGGGTCGACCTGGCCATTGGAAATAGCACCGATTCCACGAATACTTTCCGGAGTAGCGATGTAGCGGTTGCCCTGATCATCGGTGGCGGTTCCCGAGCCGCTGAGATAGCCAAGAATGAGCGGTCGCGCCAGTTTGTTCTGGAACCGGATGGCAGCGGTAATCACCTTGATACCTGACACTGTGCTGGTCCGGAAGTCGGTGACGGTCGCGGCAAAGGAATTCACTTCAGTGCACAAGGATCCGGTACAAACTTGCGGAACACGCGCAGAGGTTTCTGTAGCTTGCCCCGCGTCGGGAACCTGCGCGGTGGAAACCTGTGCGGTGCGAACCTGAGTGGACCGAGCCGGCGCGGCCATTGCGTTACCTGCCGTCTGAGGAGTTGCTACTGGACTTGCTGAAGTCAATCTTCTGGCGGGTGCCGGACCAGGACACAAAACCTCCCACTGCTGAGAGATGGCAAGTCCGTTGCTAGCGTTGTCGCGACCAACGATCGCGCCGTCCGCACCGCGCCACTTCGTCCGGCCGGCACCGATGTCACTGTCGTCCCACACTCCGGCTAGCGAGTACGTCATCTCGTCAATTGTTGTAATCCGACCCGCTGTGCAGTCAGCCTTCGCCCGATACACTTTGGTGCCACTCTCAGCCAGTTCGCGACTCACGCACCGCGCCACGTTGCCGGGCTCCTCTTTCGAGCACCAGCTTTGCAATTCCTGACGAGTCATGCGTGCCTCTGCGAGTGCGTTCGCAGAGCCAATTCCCGACTTTGTAACAACCGTAGGACTCGCGCACTGGGAACAAACCGACAACCACTCTGCTGTCGCTGTAGAAGCAGCTGTAGTGCCGGTTCGTGTTGGGGTCGCAGCGGCAATAGCCGATGGCGCAGCAGCTGCACGTGGCGCAACGCCGCCGCACAGAGCTTCCCATTGACCTGTAAGCGAATAACCTCCAAACAGATCCCACTCAGCCCGCGCTATTCCACGGCCATACACAACGTCGTCCCACTTACGGCTATTCCCGCCGGAGTCCCGAAGCCTGGGTCGTCCATTGCCGGGGCCTTCGGTCCAGAGACCTGCATACGAATACTCTTCGCCGTTCATCGACTTCAACCGGCCCGCCGTGCAGTCTGCGCTCGCCCGATAAACCGCCCTGCGTCCATCGCCACCCTGTGTCACTTCTTCCTTTACGCAGTAGGGGTCGCGCGGCTTGTTGGTTGCGCACCAGGCTTTCGCGTCCTCAACAGCAACCCTGGCTTCGGCCGCAGCATTGGCAGACCCCACGCCTGTCTTTGAAACGATGCGAGGATTGAGGCACTTCAGGCAGACAGGCAAATATTCCGCCTTCTGGGCAAACGACTGGCCGGTGAGAACCAGTACTAAAGTCACTAGTATTCGAATTGGGTTCATGTGTGTTTCTTTCGCCGAACTTCTATCCCTGCTGCCTGCACGCAGTGGTATCCTCGCGGTATTCCTAACGTTGGGGTTTCCGCAGCGTACTGTCTCACCCAGCCATTACGCAGGCGCGAGGACAAAACCGTCATGACGGTCGATCTTTTTTCTCATGAAGACGGAAATGACAGCCTGACTGGAATGGGCGATCGCGAGAGGCTCGACTACCTCTTCAGCGTCGCCTACGAAGAACTTCACCGGCTCGCTTCCCTGGTCAGACGCAGGGATCCAAACGCGACTATCAGTCCGGCCACATTGGTAAATGAAGCCTGGATCAAGCTGTCGAAATCTCCCGAAGTTGCTGCATCGTCTCCGTTGCACTTCAAGAGGATCGCGGCATGCGCGATGCGCCAGGTCCTTGTGACTGCAGCCAGACGAAGGACCGCAACCAAGCGCAGTGCCGGTGTAGTCGTCGTGTTCGATGAGGCGCTCTGTCCACCAGCAACCCGCGAAGAAGAGTTGCTCGCACTGGACGACGCGCTCGAGGAATTAGCTCGCATGAATCCGCGGCATGCCCAAATGGTAGAGGGCCGGTTTTTCGGAGGGCTTGAAGTGCCCGAGATTGCAAATCTGCTCGGGGTATCCGAAGCAACCGTTCTCCGCGACTGGCGCGCCGCCCGGGCCTGGCTCGGAAACAGAATGGGGCATTAGTGGATCCGGTGCGCTGGGAGCGCGTCCATTCGCTCTTTCATGATTTATCGGACCTGCCCCCTGACCAGCAGGCCGAGCGTCTGAGATCCGAATGCGGCAATGACGTAACCCTGTTCCACGAGGTCTCGGCCATGCTGGCCGCCGACCGCCACGAATCTGGCTTGCTCGACAGAGGTATCGGGCAGCTGGCAGATGACGTCCTGAACTCGCCTTTGCCGGAGTACAAAGAGATAGGGCCATACCAGATTCAAAGAGTTCTTGGGGAAGGCGGAATGGGCATCGTCTTCTTCGCTGCTCGCGCGGATCTCGGAACTTTCGCGGCCATCAAGGTCCTGCGTGATGCATGGATCTCACCCTCGCGCAGAGAGCGTTTTGCCCTTGAGCAGCGCACTCTCGCGCAACTGGACCACCCGAATATCGCGCGTTTACTCGACGCTGGAACCCTCGCGGAGGGAACCCCCTACTTCGTCATGGAGTACGTCGATGGCATTCCGCTGGAAAAGTTCTGCGCCCTGCGGGAGTGTTCGATTGCGGAACGGATCGTGATCTTTCGGGCGGTTTGCGAGGCGGTTCAGTTCGCTCACCGGCACGCCGTGATGCATCGCGACCTCAAGCCCTCCAACATCCTCGTCAAATCAGACGGCACCGTAAAGCTACTGGATTTCGGAATTGCCAAACAACTGGATAGTTTGGATCCGGGGGCCGACAATACAAGGACCGGCCTGAGGCTATTGACTCCCGCTTACGCGTCGCCCGAGCAGATCCGCGGTGAAACACCGGCTCTTCACACAGATGTTTATTCGTTAGGCGTAGTGCTCTACCAGTTGCTCACAGACCGCCTACCGTTCGATGTCTCTGACCGCACGCCTTCCGAAACGGCTTCGATGTTGGTGGAAATCGACCCGGTCAAGCCTTCACTGGTAGCCCGGCGAGTTCACCAGCAGTCGTCGCAGCATCGAGGGGCATCACCTCTCAGCGCGACCGCATGGGCCGATCTCGACGTCTTGTGCCTGACTGCCATGCACAAAGATGTGCAGAAGCGCTATGCCTCCGCAGAAGCTCTGGTGCGTGACATCGACCACTACCTCCATGGAGAACCTCTGGAGGCGAGGCTTGACACGCCCGGCTATCGGGCAGGTAAATTTCTTAGCAGGCATCGAAGGGCAGTCGTCGCGGCTAGCGTTGCTTTCATGACTGTTGCGGGAATGCTGGCTTACTTCACGATCCGGCTTGCCGCCGAGCGTAACGCAGCTCTGGCGGAAGCATCCCGCACGCAACGTATCCAGGGCTTCATGTTGAACCTGTTTGAAGGAGGGGACAAAGAAGCCGGACCAGCCAGCGATCTGCGCGTCACTACCCTGATCGAACGAGGTGTGCAGGAAGTGCGAACGCTGGATCAGGATCCTGCCGTGCAGGCCGAGCTCTATCAAACACTTGGCGAAGTCTAC
>JACMLA010000536.1 GCA_014379815.1 Bryobacteraceae bacterium
GCAAGTGCAACACGTCGTAGAAGAATCCATCCTGCTCGTCCCACATGCCGAGACTGCCCTCGCCGAGGTGATTGATCGCGTTGGCGATATAGAGGAAATGTTCCCAGAACTTGCTGGCCACATCTTCGTACGAGGGATCGTGCTCAGCGAGCTGCAGTGAGATGGCGAGGAGATTCAACGTGTACATGGCCATCCACCCGGTGCCGTCCGCCTGCTCGATGTGTCCGCCAGTAGGCAGGGGTGAACTCCGGTCGAAGATACCGATGTTGTCCAGGCCCAGAAAGCCGCCTTCAAAGATGTTGTCGCCTGAGGCATCCTTGCGGTTGACCCACCAGGTGAAATTAAGCAGCAGCTTGTGGAAGATCCGCGAGAGAAAAGCAAAATCGGGCTTGCCACGCCGCTTCTCTTCGATCCTGAAAACGCGCAGCGCCGCCCACGCGTGCACCGGCGGATTCACATCTCCAAACGCCCATTCATAGGCGGGAATCTGACCGTTGGGGTGCATATACCATTCGCGTAACATCAACATCAACTGCTCTTTTGCAAAGTCGGCGTCAACCAGAGCGAGCGGCAGACAGTGGAACGCCAAATCCCATGCGGCGTACCACGGGTATTCCCACTTGTCGGGCATTGAAATGACGTCGGCGTTGAAAAGATGCCCCCACTCCCGATTTCTTCCGAGCCGTCGTGACTCCGGTGGTGGCGGCTGACCCGGGTCGCCCTTCAGCCAGTCGCGGATCACGTAGTGATAGAACTGTTTTGACCAGAGCAATCCGGCGAAAGACTGGCGCATAATGTCTTTGGCCGCGGCGCTCACATGTGTGGGAATTACCTGCTCATAGAATTCATTCGCCTCGCGCCGCCGGCGTTCAATGACTTCGGTGAAGTCGTCAAAGCCCGGCTGTCCGTCGCTGAATCGAAGTCGGATGTGAACGGAATCACCGGGGCCTGCCTCGCATGAGTAGTGCGCTGAACATTTGGTTCCGGTCTGCTCCGGATTGATGGCCGACCCGACGCCATGAATCACATAGTCGCCGATCGAATCCTTGACAAAAGGCGGACACGGAACACCGGCGAGACGGCGATGATTGGTATCATTTTCGGTGAACAGGAGCGACGGCGAACCCTCACATATGAGACGGCGTTCGCCGTAGCGCGTCGTTTCGATCAGGACCGTGTCAAATCCAACCGCGCGCAGCGTGGGTTTGCGTCCCGTGCCTCCCCATGACCACGTGTTGCGGAACCAGATCGTTGGCAGCAGGTGTAGCACACATGCTTCCGAACCACGGTTGTGGGCGGTGATGTCGATCAGAATGTCTTCGGCTGATGCCTTGGCGTACTCGACAAAAACATCCCAATATTGCTGGCCGTCGAAGATCCCGGTATCGGGCAGATCGAATTCCGGCTCATGCTTCCCGCGGGCACGGTTTTCCGCCACCAGTCGTTCGTAAGGGAACTCCTTCTGCGGATACTTGTAAAGCATCTTCATGTAGGAGTGCGTGGGCGTCGAGTCCAGATAGTAGTAGCATTCTTTGCAATCTTCGCCGTGGTTGCCTTCGTTGCCGTTAAGGCCGAAAAACCGCTCCTTGAGGATAGGGTCGCGTCCATTCCACAGGGCGAGGGCAAAGCAAACTTCCTGATGACGATCGCAAATGCCGGCAATGCCGTCTTCGTTCCAGCGATATGCCCGCGAGCGGGCATGATCGTGCGGAAAGTAATCCCACGCACTGCCGTATGGAGAATAGTCTTCACGCACAGTGCCCCACGCACGATCGCTTACATAGGGCCCCCACCGTTTCCAGTGAGAATGACGTTCCAGCGACTGTTCGAGTCTTTGGTGTTCTGCCGTAGTTGGCATGATATGGGCCGCTGGTTATTATCTCTTACGAATGTTTAGAACTTCGTGAAAGTACACAGCTCCTCCTTCTTCTAAATGAACATAGCATTTCAATAGTGCTGACTTCATGTAAATAGCTCAGACCCGGGAGCAACTTAGCCTTTGTTGACGTTTAGCTTGAATGGAATTTCGTTGCCAGTTTTTGCGCATTGGGCTATCATAGCGAGGTTATCCGGACGCCGGTTATTCAACCTGATCATTCCGGCTTCTGGCAACTCGACCGTTAACCACTGTCATGGCACTTCCGTTTGGACTCAACCGAATTAATCTCGGTCTCTTATTGCTATGCATCATTAGCGTTGCTACTATCGCAGCTGTCATCTTTCTTGGCCTCGACCGTTCCGCTCCGGACCGCCTGACGATTGCGGCGGGAGCTCGAACGGGAGACAGCTATGTGATTGGCCAGGCGCTTAAGGTCGTGGTTGAGCGGCACTATCCGAGTTTGAAGATAACGGTACTCGAGACAGGCGGCACCTCGGAGAATCTAAAGCTTCTTGAGGAAAGGAAGGTCGAGTTGGCGACGGCCCAGGCCGATGTACCTGCGGGGGATTCGGCCCGAAGCATTGCAGTTTTGTTCCGCGATACGTTCCAGTTGGCCGTTCACAAAGGCTCGGGGATCAAGTCCTTCCCACAATTGAAGTCCAGACGCATAGCCCTTCCTCAAAGAGGCGGGCAATTCAAATCGTTCCTCGCAGTGGCCCACCACTATGGGTTGAACCAGTCGGATTTTCAGTTTGTAGGCAACGACGATCACGCTTCGGACCTGGCGTTTGAAACAGGAGACGCGGATGTACTGTTCCGGGTTCGAGCGCTGAGCAACAACGCCATTTTGCGTATCGCCACCAACGGTCGTGTGGAGTTTCTGCCTATTAACCAGGCTGCGGCCATGCAGATCAGGATTCCCGCGTTTGTGCCGACAGTGATTCCTCAGGGAGCGTATTCCGGCAGCCCCCCGACGCCGAGCGAGGACTTGCCGACAATCAGCGTTGAAAGAACGTTTCTGGCCCATCGTGGAGTCAGGGAAGAGGCCATCCGCAATATCACTATGGCGCTGGTCGAATACCGACACGAAGTGGCGCTGGCGATTCCGGACCACCTTGCTGAAATTCGTCCTTTGCTGGCAGGCGTGCAACAGCCGAACACGTTGTCGGGCCTCGGTATCGCGATTCACCCGGGCGCAAAAGCCTACTACGACAGGGACGTACCTAACTTTTTCCAGCAGTATGCCGACTATGTCGGACTTTGGCTCACCGGTGCACTCCTGTTCGGCTCCTGGCTCTGGGAGGGCAAACGCTGGTTCGAAAAGCGGCAGCAGAATCTGGCCGACAAGTAC
>JACMLA010000537.1 GCA_014379815.1 Bryobacteraceae bacterium
ATTTGAAGCCGCTGCCCGAAATAGCGCTGAAGTGTACGAACACGTCAGGGCCTCCTTCTCGCGAGATAAATCCGAAACCCTTTGCGTCGTTGAACCACTTCACCGTTCCTGTGATGCGTGCCATGATCCGATCCTTTCCCTGATGAGAGAGCTAGCTACGTCTAACCACCCGCTCAACGGGGCAAATTCTGTGCAATTGTTTATGAAATCTGATTTCCAGGCTGGAACCGGGTCAGGCAGCGCCGGCGACGTAACGGGCGATGCGACCACACTTGCTGCACCGGAGTGTCACGTGAGTCATCGGCCTGGGTGGGTGCTGCCTCGGATCGCGCTCGATGGTTCCCGAGCACGAGGGACAGCTGAGCGGAGTTCCGGAACGGTCTCGGCTGATGAGATGAAGGACTTGCGCGGGATTGTACGTATTTGGACGCGGCTTACGCATCGGCCCTCCGATGACCCGAGCTCCTTTGCCACCAAAGGCCACGGGTGAACAGTTTTTGTGTCGCTGAACCAACTCAGGGGAAGATTCCATCAACCCGGCTCGCAGGCGGGGTTGGACTTCTTCTGACTGTTCTAATGGGGTGTGGACCGAAAGCCCACATCCCATTGCGACCCGCTGATTTGCCCGGGCTCCTTCCGCCGACCGATAGTGGCGCGGTGCTGGCGCGAAGCCTGGCACCGGTGTTGTACCTCCAGCGCGATGAAACGTTCCCGCTGGCCCGTGCCGTGGCCGTTGTTCACCCCTTAAAGCGGATAATTGCCTACCACCTCCTCTGGCGGGACGATGTCAACGGGTCATGGATCCCCTTTACGGTTCCTACGGATCAGGAAATAGTGTGGGTAGGCTACGACTCCACGAAAGCGCCGACGGAGGTGTGGGCCTACTGGCACGGCACAATCCTGCACACAAAGTGGCCGAAGAGTCAGGTCGCGATCAATGTGCAGTGGGGCAAGCACGGGTCATTGCCTCGAGGTCTGGATGAGGCAGATCTACCGGCCCTTCGGACGCTCAACTTCTTCTACGCGTCAACGATGTTTCTTCTGCCCGATATCCTCCTGAGCAATACCATGCGCAAGGGACCGCTGGGCTTCTTTCACAGCTACAAGCGGTACAGGGATTTCAGCAGGCCGATGCTGCTGGCGCCACGGCTCGACGGTGTCGTCCGGACGACCGATCCCAACCGGGTGCTGCGGGCGTTCTTTGGAAAGTATTCGCGGAAGCCGGCCTGGCCACCAGGCATCTGAAGCACTGCGGACTGCGGATCAACAACATATTCGTCACGCGCTGTAGACTATGTCGCCCTCGGCGTCTATTCCGATCTCGTGATGCATGCTGCAGACTCCGCAGATCTTCGTGACATGCCAGACCTCGCCGAGTGCTTTGTAATTGCTCGCTGAGGCGGCCTTCACTTTCAGTTTCTTGAAGCTGTATTCACCGCAGTTCTCGCACGGATGAGAACGTGCAATGCGCTCCGCTCGTGCGAGCGAGATTGGCTTCGAGGCCACTACGGTGAATCTTTTCG
>JACMLA010000538.1 GCA_014379815.1 Bryobacteraceae bacterium
GACAGGGGTATCGGAGTAACCGATAGGGTGCTCGCCTTCGGTCTGTGCCTGGCCCTTCGCCATCCTGCCGTTCTGTCCCAGCGCCAGTGTCGCGAGCAGTGCGCCGCCAAATGCGGCAACAAGGGTAATCGCAAGCTTTCGTTTCATACCTGAAGCGGACAGCTTATCAGAAAGAGATTAGTCGCCCGAATGAAGTGTCGGCACAGCCGCAGCTGTAGGTAACCAGACAGGCACAGTTGTAAATGTGTCGGGCTGTCTTACCCCGATATCGCGTAGTTTCAGAACTTCGGTAACAAGATCTTTGCACAGGACCCTCGTCAACGAGCCGTCGGTCTGACGAGTCAGATCGACAACACCTGCCCGGTCGCAGTCAGCGGTCGGGCGTTCTCTGGTGAGCGACATGCCCCAGCCAATATTGCCGGTTCCCGGATACCATCCACCATACGGAATGGGAATTCCTTCGGCAGTCACGGTCTCTAATGCCTTGTGGAGTTCGCGACATTGCTGAATGCGGTGGAGGTCTATGCCTGCTGTGACGAATTTGTCGTAGTGATCTACCCGGGTGGACGGATTGTAGGTCTCCGGAGTTCCAAACTCGCTCAGGCAAAGGGGCTTCCCTGCCCTTCTCCACCACAGCCGGAGATACTCCGCGATGGAGTGCTTACGGTGCATGTGGGGGTACAGGTCGATACCCGCAATGTCGACGGCGTCTCCAAGGTCGATGACGGTCTGCACCTCCGAAGCGGGTTCAGAACAGAATACTTTTGCCCCATGGCTTCGGGCGATAGCTGACGATTGACGAAATGCCTTCACCAGATTCCGGTACATCAACCGGTAAGCGGTCAGGCTCTTCGCATGTGGCTGCCAGTTACCGAGCCGACCTCTCTGAAACGCTTCCATCTGCACTTCCACGATTGGAATCACCAGCCGGAATTTGTAGCGCGTCAGCAGCTGCTCGGTGTACTCGGCCACGTGATCGGCAAGATCGGGCGCATAGACGCCGTGGCGCACACCTCGTCCTGCAAGCCACGATGGCATGTTAAAGTGCACAATCGGATAGAAGATTTCCATTCCCAGCTTCGCGGCCAGCTCCACCTTGGGGTCGATCAGCTCCCAGTGCAGTTCGCCTTTGTGCGGCTCGACGAGGGACCATGGAGTCTGCCAGCGAAGCAAATCGAACCCGCAATCAGCGAGCTGGCGAAAATCCTCCGCCCACAGCCGCTCGCTCTGGTTCCAGCGTGCATGGTAGTTCCATTTCTTACGAACATCGGGCATTGCCGTATCGATGCCGCTTAGTAGTCTCATCGCACCTTTATGATGTGCACGTATAGGCAACGGGTTCCAGTCCCACTTTGTGGGAAAGTAAAAGTTTGTATGCGGGTGATCCCAGGCTCGAAAGCGGCGACTTAGATGGAGAGTTCGCCGACGGCTCCCCCGTCCCTCAAAGGCGGCCTGGCATGGAGCCTTGCCGGGAACGTCGTTAACGGAGCGAGTCAGTGGGCCGTGCTCAGCCTGATCGCCAAGCTGACCTCAACTGAGATCCTTGGCCAGTTTGCGCTTGCTCTGGCGGTGGCAACTCCGATAGCCATGCTCGCTCACCTGAACCTCCGGAGCGTCTTTACGACCGATGTTCACCGAACGAACCCATTTGCGGATTACTTTGCCGTGCGTCTCTGGACCGGGATTGGCGGCCTCGCTATCACTTTGATGGCGGGATTGCTCTGGGCGCCATTCTGGCCGGTAGGAATCACAATTGTCCTGGCGGGACTTTATCTGGGAATCGAAAATTTCCAGGATCTCTGGTATGCAGCCATGCAGCGTCGCGAGCGGCTGGACCTGGTGGCGAAGTCGATGATCCTTCGTGCGGGCTTAAGTTTATCGGCTGCGACGGCTCTGTTGCTTCTCTTCCGCAACGCGCCTGCGGCGGTTGGAGGCGTGGTGATCGGTCGCGCCCTGACCTTTGTCTGCTTTGATCTGGTTTATGGCAAGATCGCGACGAACGCGGCGCACCAGCCGTGGCAAGTGTTTCGTGCCGCACTCCCCCTCGGTCTCACGCTACTTTTCATCTCGCTGACTGCCAGTATTCCCCGCTATGCCGTAGAGCGACACCTCGGGACTGCCGAGCTTGGAATCTTTGCCGCTGTCAGCTCTTTTGTGACGGTGGGGTCGGTGATGGTGAACGCGCTTGGTCAGAGCGCAATCACCCGCCTCGCGCGTTACTTTCTGGAGGACCGGGCCCGGTTCAGAACCCTCGTCCTGAAACTCGTCGCCATTGTCGCCGCTCTTGGAATGAGCGGAGCCTTACTGGCTTACCTCGCCGGGGATTTCTTTCTGACTCTGCTGTATCGCCCTGGCTTTGCGTCGTATCAACACCTGCTCGTCCACATGATGCTTGCCGGTACGGTCCTGTACACTGCTTCCATACTGGGTTTCGCAGTCACCAGCACCCGCCAGTTTCGTGAGCAGTTGTCCCTTGTAATCGCCGTCGTAGTCACCTCCGGCATGATCTCGCTGTTTGCGGTACCGAGGATTGGTGGAGACGGCGCTGTCCTGGCAATCGCGGGTGCCGCGACCGTGCAAATTTGCGGCAACCTGTTTCTTCTGCGAAAAGCATTGTGAACCTGGCATCGTGAGTCTTCCTTCCGCAGCATTCGCTCTGGTGACAGCGCTGGTCTTCACGCTTCCATGGGAGAAGAGCTTGCAATGGAGCGGTATCGGAACGATCTCCCGCATTGTCGGCATTCTTGCAGTTATGACAGGCGCTCTTAGTGCCGCGCGGGAAAGACGCATCCGAGCTCCCAATCTGGCGTTGGTTCTGGCGGGCCTGTTCGTGCTCTGGTCCGGAGTAACGTTCTTCTGGAGCTATGATCCTCAGGCCAGTATTGTGAAAGTCGCCACTCTGATCCAGCTTTTCTGCATGAGCTGGCTGATCTGGCATCTTTGCAGGTCGGAGCCTCA
>JACMLA010000539.1 GCA_014379815.1 Bryobacteraceae bacterium
CCATCAGCGTGACATCCGGGTTGTGCTCGCGGAAACCTTGAATCGCTTCGCGGCCACATGCGGCCTGCGCAACCAGAACCATGTCAGGCTGGCTGTTGATGATGGCCGAGATGCCCTCGCGTAGAAGAGGGTGGTCGTCTACGCTGAAAAGTCTTATGGGATCGCTGCTCATTCCTGATTCCCTTTTACGACTCTATCGCCATTTACCGGGGCTTTTCTCGAAAACAGTCTGGCAAATCTCACCAGTGGAGCGGAACCGGGACGCGGAGGAAATGCGAGGTTGCCGGGCACCGAAAGCTGGACCTCAGTCCCGGCTGCGAAACTGCTCCAAACGTGAAGCTGCCCCCCGATTCTCTCAGCGCGTTCCCGCATTCCCCGAAGACCCCAATGCCCATCGCGTCCCCTGTTAAGGATCTCCGGGTCGATACCGTGGCCATTGTCGCGTACGAGAAAACGGAATTGCCTTCCGGCATATTCGAGTTCCATCTCGATGTCTTTGGCATTTGAGTGGCGGAAGGCATTCACCAGCGCCTCACGGCCAATGCGGTATACCTCATCTCGCAGCATCGGGTGCAGCGGCCGGGGTTGGCCTTGTACGATGACTTGAAAAGTCGCCTGTGTTTCCGTTCCCAGCTCCTCCTTTACTCTCAAGAACGCTTGTCCCAGATCAAGAGCGCTGTTGTCGGGCGAACGCAGGCCCCGGACCGCATTGCGACCCTCCTCTATGACCTGGGCCATCAGCTGTTGCACACGGCCAAGTGGGGGTTTCGCCGGTGAGTCGTCAGCTAGCTTATCGGTTGCAACGTACAGTTGCATCGAAGCGCTGAGGAAGCCCTGCAGCAGTGTGTCATGCAACTCTTGCGCGATGCGAGTCCGTTCGGCCAATCGCTCATCGAAGCGAACGTTCAGCTGGTGCGTTAGCTGGTGCAGGCGGAAGCGATATATCGCCGCTATCGCAATACCGGTGGAGAGCAGGACTGCAATGCAAAACCACCACGTCTGCCAGAAAAGCGGCTCGATCTCGAAAGCGATGGAACTCTCCCCGCTGTTCCAGACTCCATCGGGGTTACTGGAAATCACTCGAAACCGATACTTGCCAGGCCCGAGATTCGTGTAGACTGCCTCGCGTGTAGAGACCGGTTCACTCCATTGCTGATCAAACCCGGCCAGCGAGTATCGGAATCGGACGCGCTCGGGTATGGAGAGGCTTAAGCCTGCGTATCCGAAAGTAATTCTCTGGCCTCCACCAGGGATCCTCACGAGGTCCCGGACATCGATAGGCCGTCCGTCGGCAGTAATCGATTGGACTCGTGCGATCGCCGGAGCCGATGAGTTTGCCAGCCGGGCTGGATCGACAACAGAGATTCCGCCACTTGTCGCAATCCAGATCCTGCCCAGAGAATCTGCAACCACAGAGCGGTGCCGCTTGACGCCTTCCACACTGCGGAGGCCATCAGCCACGCCATACTCGTGGAGACTTTCGCTATTCACTGAGCCGTTTAGAAAAGCATTGCGCTGCAGGCGAAATACATGGTTCGCCGTGGCGACCCAGAGCCACCCATGCTGATCCTCCGCAATTCCCAGGATCGGTTCGCGAAGTATTGCGGGGACGGCATTGGGTGACTTGAAGCCGCCAGAACCGCCAACAGCCAGGCCGGCCGCGGTACCGACCCAGAGCTCTCCGCCGGAACCCGCGAGAAGGCAGTTGATGCTTGCGGAAGGAAGTCCGTCCGCAGTCGTGTAAGACCGCCACAGATCCTTCGAGATTGTACTCAAGCCCGCAGAAGTACCGAACCAAATAGTACCTTCGGCTGTCTCAGCAATGGCAGAAACTGTGTTGGACGACAGGCCGTTTGCAGTCGTATACGTGCTTAGCTTTCCATGGCTCAATCGGCTGACACCGCCACTCAGCGTTCCCGCCCAAACCTCACCAGTCCGCGTTCGGAAAACCGAGTACACGCTGTTTTGGGCAAGTCCATCTTTCTGGTTGTAAGTCCTCGCTGAAGGCATTCCCTTTTGCGGTCGCCCCTTTTGCGATTGCCCCTTTTGCGATTGCAAGGAAGTGAGCCCACCGCGTTGGCGGCCGATCCACAACTCGTCTTTGGTGCCTGTGATCGAGTAGATCAGATCCCGATCCAGATCGCCCTCGGTGACGCGTCCACTGTCGCCGTCTTTCGACCACCACAGTCCGCCGCTAGCTGGTGAGAACCACATTCGGTTCTGGCCATCGACGAATACGGGACTGTTCCCGCCCGTGGGCAAATTCTCAGAAGGCGAGTAGGTGACGAAAGGGCTGTCGCGAAGGCGTTCGATTCCGTTGGAGTTTCCGAACCAGATGCTACCTTCGCGGTCTTCGAACACGGCGGTGACCGCTCCAGGTACCAGGGGATTGAGGGAGGTTGTACCGCTCTTATTGATGCGTAAGAGACCTCGGGAGTCCGTACCTACCCACAGATTTGCATCACGGTCTCGGATCATTGCGAGCGCCTGCATGCGGCGGGCAGAGCCACCGGTTTCCACGGGAGTTAACTCGGACCCATTCCAGCGGGCAACCCCCCGATCTGTGCCTACCCACAGCTCTCCGTTTTTGCCCGGGAGCAGAGTATTCACCTTCGGGTCGGGCAGCCCCCGGCTTATCGATTGCGGCTGACCAGCGGACGAAAACCGGAACAAACCAGCATCCCGAGTGCCCACCCAAAACTGACCTTCGGAGGTTTGTGCCACGGAGTATGCAGGAGATCGTGGCATTGCCTTGTAGTTGGCCAACATCTCGAACTTGCCGTTCCGATACGTGACGATACCCTGCTCAGCAGCGGACGCAAGCAAGTTGCCTTCATTCGACCGGCACATGGTTGCGAAGTTTGCATACGGGGCTGAGGTCGACTTATGGAAAGAGCCATCGCGATACACAAACATCCACGGAGTGCTCGTTCGGACCCACAGGTTCCCTTCGCGGTCCGACAGTAATCCGTGCACGCTCGGAACACTGACCCCTCCGAAATTCTCTGATACGACCTGGAAATGGATCCCGTCGAAGCGCACCAGTCCCGACTCTGCGCCGATCCAGAGGTACCCATCATTTGTCTGTGCAAATGCGTATACCGGTCCACCCGGAAACCCACGCTCACTGCCCCAGCGGTCCCGTATGTATTGGGACATCGCACGATGGGGATCGATAGCTTCCGCCACGTCGGCCAGACCCAGCATGAGCAAAACGGCAATCAGTGGCAGAGCAGGAAGACGCAGCGGAGTTCGATCACGGGAGATACTCAAAGTTCTCAATCACGACCTCGCATTTCTCCCGCAAAGGGTTTCTCTCATTGTCGAAGACGTAGAGATTCATGTGGACGGACTCGTTCTTCGGTGAGGGGATGCCGGAGGTGAAAGCATGTTCGTCCACCAGTTGCGTGCCGCTGCCACTGGCTCCGCGCACGGTTTGAAACGAGACACGGCCCGGTTGCCAATTCAGTGTGTGAGTCAGCATGCCATGCGGGGCAGCAAAACGAACTACATTCGCTGGCACATAGTAGGGCTGGACGATGTATTGCGCATTGGGACCGGTGGACTCGCCCCAACGACTGATTTCGATATCCATCTCACGTGGCGGCCCAGTCTCGTCATAGGTGAAGATACTGAAGACCGCCGCCGGCTCGAGGTGAGAAATGTCGCGCACGACAAATCGGTATAGCCCATATCCGAGACTCCGCTTCAGGCGTAGTTCGGCACTGGTCCAGTGGTCTTTCGCTTCGTCTATGCGCAGATGTAGAAAGCCTTTGCTGTCGGTCCATGCATTGGAAGCGGAGTACTCGTTGTTGGTGCCGGCCCTGTCACTGGGCACGTCGCGCACAGTCCACTCGTAACCGCTGAAGGCGATGGTTCGCGGAGCCTCACTTGCAACGGGGATGCCTTTGGCAACCGCCACAGCCAGAATGTTGCCGCCTGATTGGGGCAATTCTTTGGCGGTTGGAGGAGGCTGGTACTTCGTATTCACTAAGAGTGCCGCATAAGCTGAGCCCGGGTGGGTCAGGTTGGTCCATTGCAGGTCTGTCTGAACATCGGTGAAGGGTTCATTCGATGTTGGCTGGACCCACCAAACCCCGCTAAGCGCGAACAGGACTACCTTGCTGTCCTCGGGAGCCCCTTTCACACGGCCCGTAATTCTTAGCAATCTATCCGGACTGCCAAGTTCCGGTGGTGGAACACTGGTGATCTCGATCGTTGCAGCGGGTGGAGGCGACACAGGCTTGCAACTGCTGATTAGCAGGCAAAGCAGCCCTACTCCGGTAACGGCACGTTTCACGGCGACCTGCGACCCGCTTTCGTCAAATACGAACCTGCACTGCTCCTTTGATATCTCATATCAACATCCTTATGACATTTCGATTCTGAGAGTTCCCTCCCTCCGATTTTTCCTAACAGTCCTGGTGCAACCTGCCGATATGACCTGCAGGGAAACGATTTGGTCCGCCTCAAAAGAAAATCGACCGCAGCGA
>JACMLA010000540.1 GCA_014379815.1 Bryobacteraceae bacterium
CGCGACTCGCGAATGGATTGAACTCCATGGACACATATGATTCCACCCGCCAGCAACAACACCATGCCCACCAGCAATCCGGCCAGAATTTCGAAGCGTCCGTGTCCGTAAGGATGATCTTCGTCGGGAGGACGCGATGCCATGCGCATCCCAAGAAAAACGATGAGCGAAGCGAGAACATCGCCAGCGAATTCGAAACCCGCAGCAGTGACGGACGCTGAGCCGCTAAGCCAACCCGCGGTCACATTACCGATCGCAAGTGTGAGACTGACGACAATACTGATCAGTGCCAGCCGTCGTCCGTCCTTCATTAAATCGGCTTGCACACCTGGCAAATTCGCTGGTGAACCTTTGAACTCCACAGTTTCATCCAAAAGGCTATGTTTGGTCTTGTACTGCTTGCCGCCCTGACTGCACCTACTGCTTACCAGTCCAGTATCGAGCAGTGGCGCCTGGAGCGGGAAGCAAGGCTCAAGGCTGAAGATGGATGGCTTTCGCTGAGCGGCTTGTTCTGGCTTGCGGAAGGCGAGAACAGGATCGGAAGCGCAGTGGGAGCTTCTGTCCAGCTGCCAACCGGGTTGCCGGAGAACGCGGGCACTCTGGTGCGAACGGGTAACGACGTCAAGTTCCGCGCTGATGCGGCTACGCCTGTCAAAGTCAGCGGCAAAGAAGTTCGGGAGTACGATCTGAAAACGGATAAATCCGGGCACGCGGACATACTCGAAATCGGGCGTCTGCGGTTGCATGTGATTGAGAGAGGCTCGAAGTTAGGAGTCCGCATGAAAGATCCGCAGAGTAAGGCTCGGACTCAATTTACGGGTCTTCGCTGGTTCCCGGTGAAAGAGAACCTGAAGATCAGGGCGCGTTTTGTTCCGGAGCCGAAGAAGATGCTCTTCGATGCGCAAGCTGGCGACAAGCAGGAATACACGAGCCCGGGTTATGTGGAGTGGCAGTACGAAGGCCGTTCCTTGCGGCTGACGCCGGTGGAAGAGGATGGAAAGCTGTTCTTCGTTTTGCGGGACCGGACCTCGGGAAAATCCACGTACGGCGCCGCACGATTTCTGTATGCTGACATGCCTGAAGGCGGTTATGTGACGGTGGATTTCAATAAAGCATATAACCCTCCGTGCGTGTTTACTCCTTTTGCAACATGCCCTCTTCCGCCTCCGGAGAATCGACTGCAGGTACCGATAGAAGCGGGCGAGAAGATGTACACGGGCCACTGATCGGTCAGAGTCTGGCTGCTGTCGAGCTAAGTTTTCAGAGTTGTCGCATGTTCGTGATCCGAGCGAACCGCAATTTCTAATCCCGCTCGTCAGTCTTCATCCGCAAGCAGTATGATCATGACAAGCCAGTCGAGCTCCAACGTTTCATCGAATCGACTACAACTCACCGGCATACACTTGCGCGAAGGATTCGCCGAGTGGTAACGTCTATTACTAAACCGACTTAAGATCGCATTACGTAATCCACTCAGAAACGATTGTCACCGCCGGGCGGCGGGAATGGAAAAAATGCAGGAGGAAGAGAGACAAGCGCTGGATCGGCTATTCAGCGTTACATACGAGGAGTTGCGACGTCTGGCATACGCCGTAAGACGCAGCGACCCTGGCGCCACTCTAAGTCCTACAGCGCTGGTCCACGAGGCGTGGCTGAAACTGGCGCACTCCCCCCAGCTGGCTTCCACATCTCGCCTGCATTTCAAGCGCATTGCGGCTCGCGCAATGCGGCAGTTATTGATCGAAGCGTCCCGGCGGCGGAACGCTCAGAAACGGGGATCGGGCGTGGACCTCTTACCGCTCTCTCCATTTGCTGATTTCTCCGGTACCGGCGTGTCTTGCGAGGAAGAACTGTTGACGCTGGATGCGGCACTGGCGGAACTCGAGCAGATGGACGCCCGTCAGGCGCAGATTGTCGAGAGTCGATTTTTTGGAGGCCTTAGCATCGCTGAAACAGCGGAGTTGCTTGAAGTGTCTGAAGAAACGATATTCCGGGACTGGCGAGCCGCGAGGGCGTGGCTGGCGCACAAGCTGCGCCGCATAAATTAGGGTCCTGGCGCAGGGGCTTGTAATGGACCGGGAACGCTGGCAGCAGATTCAGGCACTCTTTCACGAAGCGGCGATACTCCCCCGAACGGAACAGGGCGAGTTCGTCGGGAGAATGAGCGACGGCGATGCAGATCTCGCAGGAGTTGTGATGAGCCTGCTAGAGGAGGATGGGCAGGAAGGCAGTTCGCTTCTGGATCAGGACTTAGCAAAGCTGGCGGTCGGAATGCTGGATGGAGCAGACCGCCTCAACGGACTTCCCGCACAAATAGGTCGATATCGACTTGGCAAGGTAATTGGCGAGGGCGGCATGGGCATTGTTTACCGCGCCGAACGCGACGACCTCCAGAGCGTGGTCGCGATCAAGTTTCTGCGTGACGCATGGATGTCGCCTGCCCGGCGCGAACGATTTGCAAGCGAACAGCGGGCGCTGGCGCAACTGATTCATCCCTCCATCGCACGTCTTTACGATGCTGACGCTCTGCCCGATGGAACTCCGTGGTTTGCGATGGAGTACGTCGAAGGCGTTGCCCTCACCGACTATTGCAGAACAAACCGACTGTCGATCGATGAGAGACTTCGGCTCTTCAACTCTGTGTGTGAGGCCGTTCACTACGCTCATCAGCGGCTTATCATTCATCGTGACCTCAAACCATCAAATGTGTTGGTCAGGCAAGATGGCACCGTAAGGCTGCTTGACTTTGGAATTTCGCGCCAACTAGACAGTGTTGACGTACCAGTTGACCAGACACAAACGGCTCTGAGGCTATTCACGCCCGCTTACGCGGCGCCCGAACAGATTCTGGGCGAGCCAGTTGGCGTGTTCACGGACGTGTACGCGCTGGGCGTGATCCTGTACGAGTTACTGGCTGGCCGCCTGCCATTCGACTTATCCAGCCGGACACCGGGCCAGGCAGAGCGGTTGATCCTCGAGCAGGAGGCGGCAAAGCCCTCGGTCGTGTTTCGCCGGCTTCCATCAACAGTCTCGGCCGGCCTGATTGGGAAGAGCCTGTGGGCCGATCTCGACGTGCTTTGCTTAACAGCGATGCACAAGGACCCAGTCAGGAGGTACAGATCAGTCGAGGCGTTTCAGAGGGACGTAGCTCACTTTCTGAAGGGGGAGCCTCTCGATGCCCGACCAGAGGGCTGGCGTTACGTGGGCGGGAAATTCGTAAAACGGAACTGGCGTGCGCTTGCCACTGCACTGGTGGTCATAATGCTCATCGTGGGACTCGAAACGGTGTCGAGAATCCGCTTGACCTCGGCGCGGAATTCGGCACTGGCCGCGACTGTTCGCACGCAACGTGTTCAGAAGTTCATGTTGAATCTGTTCAATGGAGGTAATAAGGAGGCAGGACCGGCCGAAGATCTGCGTGTTCTAACTTTGATGGATCGCGGTGTAAAGGAGGCACAGACTCTGAACAACGAGCCGGAGGTACAGGCGGAACTTTACAAGACACTTGGCACGATCTACCAGCAATTGGGTAATTTGCCCACGGCCGGTTCACTGCTTGGCTCAGCTTTGGATGGTCGTATAGCTTTGTTTGGCCGGAACCACGTGCAGGTCGTCGATAGCCTGGTCGATCTTAGCCTCCTGCGGATTGACGAAACCAAACTGGACGAGGCAGAGCGGCTCGCTCGGGAAGGGCTGGATACGGCTGGTCGGCTTCAACCGCCGGACGGCGATGCCCTCGCGAAAGCTACAGCGGCATA
>JACMLA010000541.1 GCA_014379815.1 Bryobacteraceae bacterium
CACGGTGCCTAACCGCCAGGATGCGGTTATCCACATCTCCGGCAGATCGGCGAACGTCGCGGATCTGGAGTGCGCCTACGAGCTCTCGCCTTTGACCCGTCACACCATTGGCGGAGGGGCGGCGGATACTGAAGTTCCTGATGCGCCGCTCTTCGGGCTCGCCTCCGCAGGTCGCGGCACCGTGGAAGTAGCCGCCATCTTATTTGAGGATGCGCTTAACACCCGTAGCATAACCGCTGGCAGCCTTACCCTTCACTGCTGGAACGAGCTGAGTGGAACACCTTTAGTGCGGTTGACGGGAGCTCTCAGTGCCAGCGCGACGACACTGCGTATCAACAGCCCCGTGGAAGTTGAGGCGGGAGTGCTGCTGCAGATAGGCAACGAGATTCTGAAGACGAACAAAATCCTTTCAGGCGAAACCGAATATGAAGTGGAGCGGGGCGCGTATCTGAGCCCAGCGGCCGCCCACACCATTACTGAGCCGGTATACCACCTCAAGCGTCGGGTGACAATCCTGCCGTTCGTGAAAGGGTTTTTCGGAACACCTGCAAGCGGCAGCTACGCGCACTCGATTACAATGCCGAACGCGCGCATCGGAGTAGCAGAACTTTATGTTACCAACGTGAGGGGCAATAGTCAGGTGACGGGTATCAGTTACAGCAATACCGTGGACACTGGCATTCGAACGCTGTCCGGAGGCCAGTTCACTCTGCAGGTTAGCGGTGAGCTCGCCATCCAGTCCGCGGCGGTTCCCCCGGTCAGTGTCGACAGCCCGCGATCGGTTCGCGACGTATCCGCGACCGTTGCGCAGGCGGGCGACGGAGGTGACACGCGCCTCCGAATTACGTCAAACGGTGCAACTTATTGTGAGCTTACGATTCCCGCAGGACAGAATCTATCCAACGTTGTGGATGGAAGAACCCTGCCGCCACTGTTACCAGGCATGAGTCTTGGGCTCGACATTCTGTCGACCGGACTCGCTGGAACAGGAAGGCCGGGATCAGGTTTGACCGTGACGATCCGGGTCTGAATGCTATATTCAGGCCGTGGTCTTAGTCCAGAATGTGTCGAAGCTTTACCGTCTGTATGACAAGCCTTCGGACCGTTTGAAAGAACTGGTTCCGTTCAGGCGCAGGCGGTATCACGCAGAGTTCTGGGCACTGAAGAACGTCACGGTCCACGTGGGCGCCGGCGAGATCCTGGGTATCGTCGGCCCCAACGGGTCAGGCAAAAGCACCCTTTTGCAGGTTGCCAGTGGCATCCTGCAGCCCACCAGCGGACGAATTGCTGCTGAGGGGAGAATTGCAGCGCTTCTCGAGCTTGGCGCAGGATTCAATCCGGAGTTCACAGGCCGCGAAAATGTGTTTCTGAACGGCGAGATTCTGGGACTCTCGAAGCGGGAAACCGAACGCGTTTTTCCAAAGATCGAGGAATTTGCCGAAATTGGTGCGTTCATTGACCGTCCGGTGAAAGAGTATTCGAGTGGCATGTACGTGCGCCTCGCCTTTGCGACCGCTATTCATGTCGATCCGGAGATCCTGATCGTTGACGAAGCTCTGGCTGTGGGAGACGCCATTTTTGCCAACCGCTGCTTACACAAACTGGAAGAGCTCCGGGATCGGAAGGTGACGATTCTGTTCGTCTCCCACGATCTTGGACTTGTCAAAAGGCTCTGTCACCGTGCGGTCCTGATGGTCAAAGGGGAAGTACTCTGCGAAGGAACTCCGGGAGAAGTTGTGAATCGGTACGTCGGTCTCGTGCACGACCGTCAATCCATTGAGAATGAGCGCAGCGAGCTTACCGGAAATTACCGGCATGGCGATCGAACCAGTACGATCACGCTGATTCGTCTTCTGAATGCGGATGGTAAAGAGACGTCCGCAGTTCGTGCCGGAGAACAAATTACCATCGAAGTTACCGCTGCCTTCAACAGCACCGCCAGACGTCCTGTTGTCGGGATTCTGGTGAGAAATCGACTGGGCATCGAAGTATTCGGAACCAACACACGGATTGAAGGTCTGGACCTTGGAACTTATGAGTCCGGGGACGAGTTGAAGGTTCGTTTTTCATTTGTTTGTTTTTTGACGAGACAGGAATATACGCTGACCGTTGCCACTCAGCACCATGACGGCAGCAGTCAGGACTGGCTTGACGACGCCTTAATGTTCACTGTGCTTGATGATCAGGATACTGCCGGCTTCGCCCGCTTCCACACCGACATCCAGTGGGATGTGAGGCGCTGTGCCTGAAGGTTCCGAAGCACAACTTTTTGGACATCCACGCGGGCTCACAATCCTGTTCTTTACGGAAATGTGGGAGCGCTTCAGCTATTACGGCATGCGTTCGCTGCTGATCCTGTTCATGACCGCCAATCTCGCGAGTGGCGGGCTTGGTCTCGATACCCCCACCGCGGCCGTAATCTATGGATTGTTCACGGCAATGGTCTATTTGATGGCGCTGCCCGGTGGGTGGATCGCCGACCGCATAACAGGCCACCGCAAAGCAGTGCTTGTCGGCGGTATTCTGATTTCGCTCGGAGACCTTGTTCTCGCCTTGCCGGGCCTCGGGACTTTCTACGGAGGACTTGTGTTGGTAGTTATCGGCACGGGGCTGCTGAAACCCAATGTAAGTACCATCGTGGGCCAACTCTATACTCCCGAAGATCGGCGGCGCGATTCCGGGTTCTCAATTTTCTACATGGGAATCAACCTCGGAGCGTTCCTTTCGCCTTTCGCATGTGGATGGGCTGCAGCCCAATATGGCTGGCGCGCGGGTTTTGCTTTGGCGTCCGTTTGCATGGCCCTCGGCACCTTTCAATACCTAAGTGGGTCGCGAACACTTGGCAACGCAGGAGTTCTGCCCGCGACGCCAAACGACAAGGCCGCTCGCCAGCAATTCCTCATCGGCACCCTTCTTCTGACGGCTCTCATCGGATTGGTTTTCTTCCTCTCCGTTACAGGCACAGTGAGTCCGAATGGTATTGTCGACGCATCCGGCGCCTTACTTCTTTTGATCGTCACAGTCTTTTTCGGCTGGTTGCTGTTTGGCGCCAAAGGGAGTGAGACCGATCGCAAGCGACTGGTCGTCATCTTCTTCCTTTTTCTTGCAGCCTGTGTGTTCTGGTCTGTGTTTGAGCAAGCCGGTTCCAGCTTGACTCTTTTCGCTGAGCGCAACACTGATAACAAGACGCCCGCCTTTCAGATACAGGTCCCGTGGTATCAGTCGGTCCAGCCTTTTTTTATCATCACGCTTGCTCCCGTTTTTGGAGCTATCTGGCTTTGGCTTGGCCGATTTGAGCCATCGAGTCCAGCCAAATTTGCCTGGGGACTTATCTTTGTGGGCATTGGCTTTCTCATCCTGGTTGGTGGCGCATCGCTGGCCTCTGCAGGAGTCCGTGTCAGCCCTTTCTGGCTGGTCGCGACCTACTTTTTCCACACCTGCGGCGAACTGTGTCTAAGTCCCGTTGGCTTAAGCGCAATGACCAAACTAGCCCCGGCTCGTGTAGCCGGACTGATGATGGGTGTGTACTTTCTTTCCATCTCGGTAGGCAACTATGTTGGCGGACGTCTCGCCGCGTTTTATGGGACTTTACCTTTGCCGGTCCTGTTCGGAGCGGTAGGTCTGTTTGCAGTAGCGGCGGGACTACTCCTCGCCTTATTTGTGAAACCCATGGTTCGACTGATGGCAGGTGTGAAGTGAATCTCAACGAAATCCAGAATGCGTTAACGACCGAGCGCGTCGATGGATGGTTGTTCTTTGACCATCACCGCCGAGATCCGCTGGCATATGACATCCTGGGAATCAGCCCGACTCTGCTGGTAAGCCGGCGCTGGTACTATTTCATTCCAGCATCGGGAGAGCCTCGGGGGCTTGTACATCGCGTCGAGCCACATACGCTCGATGCATTGCCCGGCTCCAAATCTCAGTACTCCCGCTGGTCTGAACAAACAACTTCACTTTCGCAACTTTGCGGTGATGCCCGCTCTGTTGCGATGCAATTTTCTCCGCAGTGCGCTGTCCCCTATGTGTCGATGGTGGACGCTGGAACGGTCGACCTGATTCGCAGCTTTGGAGTCAACGTCGTAACCTCTGCCAATCTGGTTCAGCTCTTCGAGGCCCGGTGGACTGAGGTGCAGTTGGAATCTCATA
>JACMLA010000542.1 GCA_014379815.1 Bryobacteraceae bacterium
CCCATTACCCGGTCTCCGGGGACAACGCGCGTGACACCTGTTCCGACTTCGATTACCTCTCCAGCGCCGTCTGAAAACGGAGTCAGTGGGAGCTTCTGCTTTGGGTTATAAACCCCTCCAATCGTCATCAGGTCGCGGAAATTCAGAGACCAGGCACGCATACGAATCAGAACCTGCCCTTCGCCTGGCACCGGTACGGGGCGCTCCACCAGGTCTACATTGTCGATTCCAAAACTGCGTATTTCGAGTGCTCGCATACTATTCCTCCCTTGTACACTAAGGCTCCCTTGTACACTGAAGCCATGTCGTTCGCGGGTCGGCGCGTTCTCGCTCTGGAAAGCCGCCGCGCAGCCGAGACCGCCGAACTCATAAGACGCAATGGTGGCGAACCTTTCGTCGCACCTTCCATGCGTGAAGTCCCACTCGAAGAGAATCAACAGGCGTTCGAGTTTGCAGAGCAGTTGTTCTCGGGCGGCTACGACATGGTCATTTTTCTTACAGGTGTCGGAGCCCGCTACCTCGCCAGAGCTTTAGCCACCCGCTATCCTGACACTGCCTTTCCGGAAGCTCTGCGCTCCCTGACCGTCGTCGCGCGTGGACCCAAGCCGGTGGCGGCCTTGCGCGAAATGAACGTGCCAATTACCGTGGCAGTTCCAGAGCCGAATACGTGGCGGGAATTACTCGTGGCTCTTGCGGACAGGACCGAGAATCGCATCGCGGTCCAGCTTTACGGAAGAGACCACCCGGAACTGGTCGAAGCATTGCAGGCACGAGGGGCGACTGTCACAAGCGTTCCAGTTTATGCGTGGGCTTTGCCGGAAGATACGGAGCCATTGAAGCAAGCGGCAAAGCTGTTGTCCGGGGCCGAATTCGACGTGTCCTTGTTTACGACCTCGCATCAGGTTGTCAATCTCATGAGCATTGCGCGGGAACTTGGAATCGAGGCTGCCGTGCATGCCGGTTTGAAGCAGAGCATCATCGCATCCATCGGTCCAACTACCTCCGAGATGCTGCGGGAGTTTGGCTTTGAGCCCGCAATGGAGCCCACTCATCCGAAGCTGGGATTCCTGGTGAAGGAGGCTGCCGAATATGCCGGGACCAGGCCGTAACGACCGCAGCTTCTGGGTAAAGTACGGGGAGTACTCCCAGCTTGCAGTTGCGCTGCCTGCCGCTACTTTCGTCGGTTATGGCATTGGCTACCTTCTGGACCGCTGGCTGGGCACCACGTTTCTGTATCTGGTTTTCCTCGTGATCGGGATCATTGCAGGTCTCATTCAGGTCGTCCGTTTCGCTCAACGTGCAAAAGATTGACCTGGTCTCTGTGACCGCCCGTACCTACCGTTTTATGGCGGTTCTGGCTTTGGCTGGTACGGCTCTGGCGGCGGTGCGCCTGGGTAGCGAGGGAGCTCTGGGGTTCGCGCTTGGCTCGGCATTCTCAATCGTGAACTTCTGGCTCTGGCATCGCATGGTTCGCCGTCTCGGGGAAGCCAAACCGGGCGGAACCCTGTCGTTTTTAGGCCGTTATCTCATACTGGCAGCAGGTGGTTATGTTATCCTTAACGTTTTAGAGGCCAGTGTGTTGGCCGCTCTCGCCGGCTGTTTGATAGCAGTGGTCTCCCTGATCCTCGAAATCCTCTTAGAACTCACCTATGGAACATGAACTCTGGCTCACAGCTCTGTTCAACGACAACCTCGCTGGTGTCGCGAACAGCATTTTGAGCCTCGCCGGACAACAAACAAGCCTGCGGCCCTGGTCGAATTTTATGGTGATGGAGATCCTGGTGGCCGTGTTCACCGTCACTCTTTTCACGCTGCTGCGGAGTTCACTGTCGGTAGACAAGCCGGGCAGTCTCCAGCATCTGGTCGAGGTCGTCTACGACTTCCTCCGGGGGCAGACAGAGGAAGCAGCCGGGCACCATACTCTCAAGCACTTGCCTTTCTTCGCCAGCCTGTTCTTCTTTATTCTGTTTTGCAACCTGATCGGTATCATCCCCGGCTTCGAATCGCCGACCATGTTTCCGGCCGTAACGCTCGGATGCGCGCTGGTTTCGTTTCTCTACTTCAACGTGGTGGGTGTGCAATCGCAGGGACTGTTCGGCTATCTGAAGCACTTCACCGGCGGCCAGGGCTTTCCGATGGCTTTGCTGATGGTTCCGATTGAAATCGTCAGTACCCTCGCGCGGCCGCTGTCGCTGACCATTCGTCTTTACGCCAACATGCTGGCAGGTGAAAAAGTCACCCTGGTATTCCTTGGCCTTACCTATCTTGTCGCACCGGCGCTCTTCATGGGACTGCACTTGTTCGTGTCGTTCCTGCAAGCCTATGTATTCATCATTCTGACGATGATGTATGTCGGCGGTGCCAGTGAACATCATGCCAGTCATGGCGATGAACCCGGGGCAAATGCCGGTCATCACCACTAACCGAGTCCGGTAGTACGGCGGCAGTGTGAGCCCCCGGCGCCCCAGCGCACGGTGTGGAACCACCTCCTGACTCGCCGATTTTTATAGCTCAGGAGAACACATGAAAGGGAAAGTATTTCTTTTTCTACTGGCATTGACCGTATTTGCCAGTCCAGTATTCGCGCAGACCAACGCCAACAATGGCGGATCGTTTATCAACATCACACCAGGTTTTGCTATGGCACTTGCCAGTGGGATCTGCGGCCTTGCTCAGGGCCGGGCGGTTGCTTCGTCCGCTGAGGCGATCGCGCGTAATCCCGGTGCCGCTGACGCTATCCGTGGCGCGCTCCTTCTTGGCCTCGTGCTGATCGAATCGCTGGCGCTGTACACACTCGTTATCATCTTCGCGAAGGGCTGATCCCATGCGGGGCCGTCGAATGCGGTCCCGCTCTCTCCCCTCTTCATCAAGCATGTCAATTAAGCATGTCCA
>JACMLA010000543.1 GCA_014379815.1 Bryobacteraceae bacterium
CCATCTTAATTGGTGTGCTGATCGGGATAGCGGGCAGCATCCTGTTTACCGTAGCTGCAACCGCCGCTACGCCGATTAAAGGACTCATCGCCATACTCGGTCTCATAGCTGCCATAGCTATGTTTCTGTCTCCCGAAATTGCGGTCACCGTGTTGTGCCTGTCATTGCCTTTTGAGCGAATCGGACGCCTCACGGATGACGCTGACACGGTCGCAGTTTCTGCAAGTCGTATTTTGGGACTGATCGCCCTGGCGAGTCTGCTGCTCCACTGTGGACTGAAGAAACGGAAGCTCTATTTTGAGCTGCCTCTCTGGCTGTTTGGCGGCTACGTTGTGGTGGGTGCGCTGACAAATGCCTGGGCTCTGGTACCCAAGGAAACGTACCGCGAAACGTTCCGAATTTTCGGTAATCTTCTCTTCTTCTTTTTCATCATCAATGTCATCCGTGACTATGTGTCAGCCAAGCGGGCAGTGGTCGTCTGGCTGATCGCTTCGCTTGCTGCCGCAGGGTATTCACTTGGGGATTACTACTACTCCAGAGGTGCGTCGATTGCCGAATCGCAGATGGGGCTGCAAAGCACGAGAAGCTCGACTACAGTCATGGATCTTGCTGAGGAGCGAACGCTTGGAACTGGCGTTCGCCGTCTGTTCGGAACCACCGCACACCCCACTCTGTTCGGACTGAACATGACCATGACGGTGCCGTTCCTGTTTTGGGCCATCCGGCGGGAAGATGGTTTGCTCAAGGTCCTGTGGATTGGCGGCCTCGGCCTGGCCGTTGCAAGTATCCTGTTGAGTAATACACGCGCCGTCCTCCTGCTGGCTGTGGGGACGGTAATCTTCTGTCTGATCCGCGGCCTTTGGCGCCCGACAGTTTTCTCTACTTTGGCACTTGCCATAGCAGGCCTTGCGGCGGCGCCGTTTGTCCCTAAAGACGTATACAAGCGTATCCTTGACCCTGCGCTTTACAGCAGCGGCAAAGGAGATGCTATTCGGGTACGTTTTAAACTGCTCGAAAAGAGCTGGGATCTGATCGGTGTTTACTGGACCCGTGGCATAGGGGTCGGTAACCAGACTACATTGCAGGAAATGGTCACCGACGAGAATACGGGCTACCTGTCCACGCAGGGTTTGAAAGCGTCATCCCACAATGAATTTGTCTGGGTCATGGTGGAAGTCGGTATCGTCGGTTATGTATTCTTCTGGAGTTTCGTCTTTCTTGTCACCAGAGCAAGCTTTAACGCCAGCAGCCTGATCCGGAAGGCCCGGGGTTGCGCGGATGACTACTGGTTTACGATTGCCTGCCAGGCACTTCTGATCGGCATCCCTCTGTTCGCTTTGCAAAGCGAGACGTTTCACTATCCGCTGAAAGGCTGGTGGCTGATTGCACCCATTGCCTGCACAATGGAACGGGTCGCGCGGCAGGTACTGCGTGAGAGGGAGCGAGTCGCGCGACAGCCTTTGCCTGAGAATGTGGCCTGGCAGGAGAGATTGGCTATATGACAGGTGCGCCGGATATCGCCATCGTGATCGTTGGCTTTAGCTCCCGTGCTTACACGGAGAATTGTTTGCGCTCGCTTGAGCGTGCCGACCTCGGCTCGTGGACGACCGAAGTTATCTATGTAGACAATGCTTCGACTGACGGCAGTGTCGAGATGGTTCACCGGCTGTTTCCGTTTGTCAGGACGATAGCTAACCAACGAAACGTCGGATTCTGTGCCGCCTGTAATCAGGGAGTCGGCATTAGCCGGGCAAGGTTTATCTACCTGCTCAACAACGACACGGTTCTTGAAGCTTCATCCATCAGACCTTTAGCTGACTTCCTCGATGCGAATTCGCACGCAGCCGCGGTGGGGAATCGCCTGCTCAATCCGGACGGGACCGATCAATGGTCAGGCCGGCGCTTCCCGGGCTGGCTGAATTCGATGCTTGGGCGACGCACGCCGTTTCCCCGGTTCTTTGCTGAGTCAGCAGTCGTTCGACATTACCTGTACAAAGACGAGATGCGGGCGGGCGCGCCATTTGAGGTTGACTGGATCCCAGGCTCTTGTACTCTGGTGCGGCGCGACGTTTACCTGCAGGCCGGTTCTCTTTCCGAGAGCATGCATTACTGGAGCGATGCGCTGTTTTGCGCGCGGATCCGGAAGCTTGGCTGGAGCACGTTCATAATTCCTGCGGCTCCGCTGGTTCACTTCGAAGGTAATGGCACCGGCCAGAAAAACCGGGCCCTGCGTGAGTGGTTGATCCGCGATTTTCATCAGGGCGCCTATCGCTTTTACTGCGAGTACTACGAACTCGAGCGCTGGAATCCGATTCGCTGGGTAGCTCGCATTGGACTTGGTGTTCGTGCATGGCTCCTGATTAACGCCGGCCTGTTTTCAGCGGCAGGAACACGCAGTAAATCAACAACAGGAGGGCACTCCAATTAACCCGTCAACGTTTCGCTCAGGGGGAGCTGCGGCCGCTCCCGCCCTCGATTTAAAGAGAGCCGAGGTATCCATCTATTGGCGGGCCTTTGAAATCGTCTTTGCTGCGACGGCGCTGCTGATCTCGTTGCCCATACTGTTGATCTTTGCCCTGCTGATCCGGCGGGGCAGCCCGGGACCTGCTCTCTTTTTACGCTACTGCCCCCAAGGGGAGTCGCAGACGGCGCCCAGCGTCGGGGGTGGGCATTTCGAGCTTCTGGTCACGGTCTACCCGAGTTGGTTATTAACCGATCAATATGCTAACGCTCGGCATCAGCGGCGCGAAACGACCGCCGCACCCCTGGGGAGTTCGCCCGATGAACACCGGCATCCTGCTTGGAACCGCCCTGGTCTTCATGGCGACCCCCACCCCAGCCGCCCAGACCATCACCTATTTTGGCGCCGTGCTCCTGGAATATCAGACCTCGAACGGCGTCCGCGATCCCGACGCCCTCGACGGCACCTACGCCTTCGCCGCCACCTTCCGCTACG
>JACMLA010000544.1 GCA_014379815.1 Bryobacteraceae bacterium
TTCAGCAGCAGCTGGCGCTGCTCACCCAGCTCCCAAACCCCACTGGCCTCTCTAAACGTATGAGTCCCCTTATGAACATCGAGGACCCGGTCCCGCAGTGTAGTGGATTCCTGCTCAAAGAACTTCCGCGCACGAGGAGTCTTATACACCTCGATGTGCTGCTTCAAATAGATGTCGAGGAATTTGTTCAGAATAGCGATTCCGCCCTCACGGTCCGGCGTCCTAAGGCTGATAGTCACGATGTCTGACTTACGCACCGGCTCGATGGACATGCTTGCCTGCAGAGTCGCAACGATTTGCTCGAATGGGGTCAGACGTTTGCTGAGGCCGGCGTAAACCAGCACGTCCTGGACCTTGTTCTTGACCGCATTCGCGACCTTGCGGGCCTGATACTTCACTTTCTGAAAGAGAGTCACCGGCTCTGACTCGGCCAGAAAAAAGTCAGTCCCGAATTCCCGGACCAGCTGCTCAACCAGATACTGGCTTCGCATGATTTCAATTTCGGAAGCGACATCTTCCGGCCGTTTCCCGGCGACCAGCTGCGGGCCGGTGGCGGTAGCGGGAGGGCTCATTTCACGTCCGAGTTTCAGCAGGACGCTGCAGGACACTTCGTAGACAGGAGGAAAGTAGAGAATTGCTCCGTACACGGAAAGTAGAGCGACAACTGTGGCCGCAAGTACCAGCCGCCAGTTCCGGGCGACTACGGGCACAATCAAATCGGTGGTCAGCGATGAGGAATGCAGACGTTGCGATCCAGTGTCTTGATTCATAAAACGTAGTGACTTACAGATTTGCTGGGGCGAACACACATCCGCCAGTGCCAATACGGATGGCCGCATTCGCACAACTCAAAGCAATACAGTGGCGTACAGCGAAGTATACTACAGGGATTCCAGGTGCAAAGCGTTTCTGCCGGGCTCGTCTATCTCAGCTTAGCGACCGCGATCTTGTTGGGTGCCTTTGTTGCTGTTGGTGTCAATGCAACAGTTGGGCTTCTGCTGGGCGTGGTACTTACGATTGCGATCTTGTTGCGGCCTATCCTCGGATTGGCGCTCACGGTCGTGACTAACGTCATGTCACCCCTTCTGGGGTCATTTGATTTTTCCGGACTGGGGCTTACACTTCCCAGGGTCACCGGAGCGATTACTGTCCTTAGCTGGTTTCTGTGGCTTGTCTGGCGAAGAGAGAAGATTCCTTTTCCTCCGCACCTGGTCCCCCTTGCGGCATTTCTCGGTGCGATTGCTTTTTCGCTGGCCACCAAACCCGACCGCATGCAGTCGATCATCGGCGCGTACCTCGTCATGGTGGGCGTAGTCTTGTACCTCCTGATGGGCAGTTTGCCTAATCGCAAAGCCGACTTGCTGCTGGTAGTAGCAGTGGTCTGGTCTATGGGGCTGGTCAGCTCAGCTATTGGACTGGTGCAGTATGTGGCTCCGCAGTTCACGATTCTACAGAACACGGAAGGCGGGCTGGACGTTGGCGAGGGAGCGGTTGTCGACGAAGATTCTGTGTCCTCAGGTCCTATCAAGCGAGTGACGGGAGGCCTTGGCGACGCGAATCAGTTTGCCTACACCCTCGTCAGTATCATGCCGCTCGGAATGTTCTGGTGGCGCAGACAGGAGTCGCAGAACCTGCGCTGGCTGGTGATTTTGGTGGTGATTGTGCAACTGGGTGGTCTGGCGTTGTCCTATAGCCGTTCCGGGTTTATTGCGCTTGCCTGCTCAGTACTGTTCCTAACGTGGAAGCGCCATCTTCCGGTTTCTTTAGTACTTCCCGGAGCGCTGGCGGCCTGCCTGGCGGCGCTGGTCATCTTGCCTGGATTTGCCGAAAGAATCTTCTCGGTAAGTTATCTGAAGGAAGGCTCCACACAGATTCGGAAAGACATCCTTGCCGATACGCTCGCGATCATCCGCGAGAATTGGGTGACCGGTATCGGCTATGGCGAACTTGGTCCGAGAATTTACGGACAACCTCGCTCGGGCTATGCGCAGGAGATGGCAGACCAGATCGATCTGGAAAGCCCGGAGATTCACAACACCGGCGCTCACAATCTCGTCCTTGAGGTTTGGGTGGAATACGGTATCGTCGGCCTGATTCCCTATCTCGCTTTCCTGATTCTGCTGATTCTCGAAGTGGATCGACTCAGCCGCTCCACGGATCCGTTCACCAGCGATCTGGCAACAGCGTTACTTGCCGGAATTGTTGCGTTTCTCGTCTGCGGGATGTTTGGCCACGCCAAAAGCCTTAAGGTCTTCTGGCTTCTGGCAGGAATGGCGGTTGCCCTGCGCTACGCACGCTGGCGGGTGGAGAGCCCTCTCGAGATCGAAGCCCCGCCGGCTCTGGTAACACGGTCCTAGCGGGATGAAGGAACTTCGGAATAAAACTGTTCACCATCTGATCGTTGTCTTTGGCGGCCGGGTTACCTTTGTCGCCCTATCCTTCGTCGGCACCTCCCTGGTTCTTCGCAGTCTTAGCCCTGCCGAGGTGGGAATTTACTGGCTGTGCCTGGCCGTCATTAAGATCGTGACTGGCTGTCTGGCTGACAGTCTCGACCTGGCTGTTCTTCGCTCGGTTCCTCACAATCTGCAAGCGGATCCGGCCCACGCAATGGAGACCTTGCGGGCCGCGTTCTGGATGCGTCTGGGAACGGTACTCTCACTTCTGCTGGTAGCTTCCGTCGCGGCTCCCGGTCTGTCGGAGCTAATTTTCAAACGCCGCGATTATGGGCACATGCTCGTGCTGACCGGAGTTGCCCTCGCCGGGGAGATGCTGGTGCGCTCAGCTATGGGTTACTTCCAGGCCGCCCAGCGATTTAACCAGCTAGTCATCCTGGACGTTGTCGCCCAGGCTACCCGGTTTGCCTGCGTGGCCGGACTCCTGGCCGGTGGCATGCTGAACGCAACGAGTGCACTCTGTGCTTACCTTGCCGCGTCTTTCCTCGCATTCGCCGTCGCCCTTCCCCTGCTGCCGCAGGATCTCCGGCTAGTCCGCTTTCCCAGCCTCCACGAGGTCCGGGAGGTCTTTCAGTATTGCAAATGGATGGTGGCGGCGATGGCGCTGGCTGCGCTCTATGAACGTCTCGACGTGATGCTGCTTGGCTTGTTTCGCGGACCTGAGGAGGTCAGCATCTATGCTCCGGCGGTGATGCTTGCCACGACTCCGGAGTTGCTGGTCAGCGTGGTTCTTACTGTCGTCAATCCGCAGGTGGCGCGTTTGTATGAGCTCGGCAGGGTACAGGAACTGGCACGCCAGTACATGAAGTTTGCCATTCCGATTGCGCTGCTTTCGATTGCTGGTGCACTGACGATTGGCGGAGTCGTCATTGAAGCCCTGTTCGGTGCGCGGTATCAGCTCTCGATTCCATCCTTCAAAGTGCTCGCAGTTGGGACGCTGATCGCGGCGGCGATCACCCCCGTTTACTCAGCTCTTCTCTCGCTGGTCGCTCCGGCGCGAGTGGTTGGCGTAACGGCTGCCGGACTTGCTCTGGTGCTGGCGGGAGGAATGGTCGTCATTCCGCGCTATGGTGCTTTCGGAGCTGCGGGACTACTAACATTTACCCGTTTAGCCATTGCATTGCTGGTGATTCTCGTGGCTTTGCCAATCCTTAGCCGACGGTCAAAATTGGCTGCGGCGGCTGCATAAGCGTAGGCTATAATCTCCCTCGACGCCGTCCCTCTATATGCCTTCGGACTTCGACATTGTATTTCTGAACAGCGTGGACTGGCTGGTAATCAAGTCTACCGGCGAGTACACGATGCTCGGCATGGCGGAGACCCATCGCGTCCTGATTGTTGAGCCTTTGACCTCACTTGTGACCGCAATGCGGGTTGCCAAAACCCAGGCCAGAAAACGAAGTAGGCGATCCGGGATCCAGCATTTGGGCGGGAATCTGTACCTGTATAGTCCACCGCCGCTGGGCCTGCCGGGGGTAAGCCGGTGGCGTTGGCCTCTCAAGCTCAACTCGCTTCTGCTTGCCTGGCTGGTCCGGCGTGTGCTTAGGAAACTGCGCATTTCAACGCCTGTAGTCTACACGTATGCATACGATTCCGCAGATGTGGTGAAGCGTCTGCCCTCCTCCCTGAAGGTCTTTGAGTTGCTCGACCAGGATGAGGCGCTGGCCAAGGACGAACGGCATCGCACGCTGGTACGCGAGCGCGAAGAAGCTCTGTGCCGCGAGGTAGATCTCGTTATTGGGATCACGGAAGAACTCGCCGCGCCAAGACGAAAGATCAATCCGGAAACGTATGTCGTGAATGGCGGTGTGGAGCTGGAGTTTTTTGGAAAAGCGGCGTTAGACAGCACTGAGGTTCCGGAGGACATCGGGCGTCTGCCCAAGCCCGTCCTCGGTTATCTGGGCGGGCTGGATCCCTGGAAAATGAATGTTGAGCTCATCAAACACATAGCGCAGTCACGGCCTGACTGGACGATTGCGCTGGTTGGTTTCATCTGGTACGGCTTCGATCCTCGCCGTTTCGAGCCGTGCACGAACATTCATGTTCTTGGACCTAAGCCTTACGACCAGCTGCCCTGCTACGTCAAGGGTATGGATGTCTGCCTCATGCCGTTTCCCTTAAACGGCATTACTCAGAACGGGGACGCCATCAAGCTTTACGAGTATCTGGCTGGAGGAAAGCCGGTGGTCAGTGTACCGGTACCCGCGGCTCTCCGTCACCGGACCATAGTTCGAGTCGCTGAGACCCATGAGGAATTTGTGGCTGCCATCGAGGCAAGTCTCAATGAGCCTCCCGAGGCCAGAACACACCGCCTGGAAGCGATAGTCCCACACACCTGGACGAACCGGGTACGCCAGAAACTCGAACTGGTGAAGCAGGCGCTCCAAAAGGCAAAAGTGCGCGGTGAGAATGCCAAAAGTAAGCATCATACTGCCGGCATTTAACGCCGCTGTCTACCTGTCCGCCTCGATCCGGAGTGCACTGGCGCAGACTCTGACCGACTTTGAGCTTTTGATTCTGGATAATGCCTCGACAGACAACACAGCGGACGTCGCGGCGCAGTTTTCCGACTCCCGCATCCGGATCATACGGCATCCGGTGAATTATGGCTTCGGTGGAAATGTCGCGCGCGGCCTCGCAATGGCGCAGGGGCAGTACTCCGCTGTGCTCGGTGCGGACGACGTCTGGGATTCTAAGTTTCTGGAGCGGACGATCGTCTTTCTGGATAAGCACGAACACTGCAGTTTCGTCCACACCGACGCCATCTGGATCGACGCCGAGTCCCAGCCTTTTGGGGAAAGCGCCGCACAGTGGCCAAAGCTGAGCCGTGGCGAGGATGCTTTCGTGAACTGCTTTCGCGACGGGTTCTGTTTCTCAGCCCTGGTCTTGCGATCCAGGACCCTCGCCAAAGCTGGCGGCTTCGAGGAAACCTGGGGGCCAGCAGGAGACCTGACTCTATTCCTGCGGTTGTGTCTCTATGGAGACGCCGGGTTCCTGGCAGAGCCGCTGGTCTGGTACCGGCATCATTCTGCAAATCTAACGTCGGCCTCGTTTACCAGTTTCTCGGGAAGTATGTTGGTTTTGGAGCTACAGGCTCTCGACTTGGCACTCGGGTGGCCTGAATCTTCCAGACTCGACAGGGCTACGGCGCGCAAGCTTGCATTGCACTATATAGCGGTCAGAACTCTGCGAATGATGCACTTGCTGCGCATCCAGCGTCAGCGATGGAATTGGCTACGAACGTTCTTTAGGTCGGTAAGCATCTCGCCCAGTGTTGTGTTGCTTCCTTCTACCTGGGCGAGATTTGGATTTGGCTTGCTGCCCCGCGCTGCGATTCTTAGTCTCCAGCGATGGAAGCACGCGAGAAACAGTTCCCGCATGCGCGAGGTCAGCAGTGTGCGATCTGTGCCTTAAGCGGAAGCGAATTGAGCCGCGACATTAGCGTCAGCGGCAACCCGGGTAGCCACGCGGGTTTGCCATGCGACCTGAATCCGGGTTACCAGCTTGGTAAGGCCACGGATGTTGGTCGTCCATACATCGAGCGAGCCAGCCAGAGAACGAGCTGAGTCCTCAGGCAGCTGGAAGTGAAACTCTTCTGGTCGTTCCAGACGGTACGGACTGGTATCTATTGGAGACCCATTCTCCAGCCATGCCCGCACATCGTATCGAAGTGTGGCGTTGACCGGAGCCAGGATCTGCTCCGAAGTGTTGCCCCACGCGTGGCGAGCTTCGAGGTAAGTATGGAAGTCTTGCCAGAACTCTTCGAAATCCGCTATCTCTGCGCTGGCTCCCTGCTCGACCAGAAGATCGCGAGTGACGTCCATACCGGCTTTGCAGATATGCGGCCAGAAGTAGAAGGACGAGAGGGCGTTATGCTTGTGCATTAGATTTTCGCCGACTTCACCTGCTACCAGACGCTGGAAGTTGACGTCGTCGCTGTAGTAGCTGGCGCAGGCTTCGCGGCTCGGGAATAGTTCGTTTGTCGTTTCATTCACGAAATTTTGAAGGAACTCGTTCAGAGGACCGGTCGACCGCTCCATGTAATCGAGAACCCGGTCCAGCCATAGAGAACGCTTGACGCCGCGCTTCTCCGCAAAGTCCAGAGCATCGTCGAGATCGCTATTGTGCCAGAACGCGACACTCACCAGGGCATACTTGCGGGCTTCGAGATAATCCTGGAAGCTGAGCGTATCGGAAGCGATGACGATCTCTTCGATGTCGAAGACCTTCTCACCGCCGTAGATTCCATAATTCTTGGGCAGAACGCGAAATCTGGTTTCGAAGGAGAACTGCTGCCGGGATTCCAGCGTCTCGAGCTCTGAACCCTTGAGCATCATCAGCTGGAAATTTGTAACCTGACTTACTCCTCCGTCGAGTAGCTTGTGTAACCCATCCACGTGGGTCTTTAGGGAATCGCCGGGAAGCCCGAGTATCAAGTCAGAGTTAGATCGCAGGCCCCTGCCGCGGATGTGAATCAGGATATCTTCGTAGGCCTTGAGTTTGATCGTCTGCCGCTTTACGTTCCGCAGAACGTTCTCATCAAGAGATTGCACAGCCTGGTAGACTACCAGCGCGCCATTCACCTTCTCCACCGACTGGATAATGCGATCCGCGCGATTCTTGCCGGTTGTGGCATCGATGTAGCCCGGATAGCCATATTTCTTTTGCATTTCCCCGAGATAACCGGAGATTTCAATGTCGCGCTCGAACATGCCGTAGTTGGAATCGGCGATTCGCAGCGTTCCCATCTGCGGACAGACATCGTGTACACGGCGTGCGATGTACTCGACTTCTTCCCGGATCCGCTCTTTGGTGAAGTTGTGAACCTTCGTATACCAACGGATGCCTTGCACGCAGAAAGTGCACGTGAATGGGCAGCCCCGATTGGTTTCAAGGAGCGGCGCCAGTTTGCCATCGAAGAATTCGTCCAGAACGCCGGTCAGCCATGGTGACGGGATTTCGTCAATCTCCTGGTGTCTTTCCCAGCTCTCCTGACGCACGGGTTGTCCGTCCGGACGGCGATACACCGACGAAGGGATGTCCCGCGCTCCCATTTTCTGAAGAGACTTCCCGCTATCGAGGAAGTGCTGCACGATTTCGCCGGCAAGGATATCGCCTTCACCGAGCGCATACAGGTCGATCTCAGGATGCTGGCGCAGGTACTCTGTCTGTCTTTCGGGCTCGAGGCTGATGTTCGGACCACCCATCACGACCAGAGTCTCGGGCCTGACTTTCTTGGCGAGCTTGCCGAAGTGCAGACTGAGTGCCTCGTTCCACACATAGTTGGTCACCATGAGAACGTCAGGTGGGTTGTCAACGATGGCGTCCCAGAGCTTGTCAGGATAGGCGAACAAGCGGGAGTTGACCTCCGGCATTGCTCTGTCCATATGCGCCTTCATATATGACACGCCGAGCGGCATGCAGTCATTGGCGAGAAACCCGCTGTAGTTGTACCGCAGGTCAGCTAAATATACTGTTGTCGACAAAACATTCCTCCCTCGGAAGCCTACCTACACGACTCCCGAAGCAGCCTTTTCTCTGGCAGTTTCGTTCCGTGCACGCAGATAATCTGTGTACCATTGAATGGTCTCGCGAAGACCATCCTCAAAACTGTAACTAGCGTTCCATCCAAGCCCGCGCGCTTTGTCGCAGGCCATATACTGCTCCCTGATTTCGCTACTGGCAACATTCTGGATAACCGGTTCCAGATCCTGCCTGTTCATCATCCCGAGCACCTTGCTAACAATCTCCAATACAGTAAAGCGAGTTTCGAGGCTAAAGTTGAACGCCTGGCCGGATAAATTTTTATCGCTTGCGAGTTTTTCCGCCAGCCACATGTAGGCACCTGCGGCATCTCTTACATATAGGAAATCCCGAACGAATTGACCATCGCTTCGAATCACTAACCGCTCCCCGCGGAGCGTGGAACGAATCAAGTCCGGCAGGACCCGGCTAAAGTTAAGGTCGCCGCCGCCAAAAATATTTCCGCAGCGGGCAATGCCAATACGCTGGTTGTAAGTCTCAGCGTACATAGTACAGATCAGGTCAGTACAACTCTTGGAGCAATCGTAAGGATACTTACCCTGCAGCGGATGAGTCTCGCGATACGGCAAAGATTCATTCGAACCGTAGGCTTTGTCGGAAGAAGCGACAACCACCTGTCCGACTCCAACTAGGCGGCAGGCTTCAAGCACATTCCACGTGCCCCGAACATTAGTCTCGAGCGTGCTTAGCGGATCCTTCTTCGCGGCGCCGACCAGAGTCTGCGCCGCAAGGTGAAACACGGTATCCGGCTCGTACTCGCTGACTGCGCGGCGAAGCAGATTCAGGTCAGTGATAGAGCCGTTGACAACTGTCACGGCCTTTACCAAACCTTCGGTAACGAGGAAACTCCCTGGTAAAACATCACGAACCAGGGCAACCACCTCGGCACCACTTTCCAGCAGTTCCCTGACAAGCCATCCGCCTACCAAACCGGATGCGCCTGTGACGAGAACTGTCTTATTTAACCAGCTGCGTACAGGCTTAATGGCTTTGCCTTTAGCTGAGAGTCGGCGGAATTAACTGGCTGGTAGGCACCTTCCGCAGTAGCGAGAGCGGAGCAATTCATCCACGGCGGCGAGCCCGCTTTGTGAATGCGCTCCAGTTCCTGCTGGTCTTTACTCGTATCCATGGATTTCCAGAATCCGCAATGCTGATATGCCTGTAACAGTCCTTTGCCTGCAAGCACGGGCAACACTTCCTGTTCGAGATTCTGCCCTTCCCAGACGTCGAAAACCGACTTGTTAAAGACGAAGAATCCGGCATTAATCCAATAGTCAGGAATCAGAGGTTTTTCGACAAATTCCTGAACTTTACCACCGGCACCGAAGACGATTGTTCCGTACTGCGAACGCAGAGGTACAGAGGTGACGGTCGCAAGGCTGCCCGATTGCTGGTGCGTTGCGAGCAGATTTTTCAGGTCGACGTTCCCGAGACCATCACCATAGGTCGCGAAAAAGGTATCGCCTACGAACGGCGCACAGCGGCGAACCCGTTCCCCTGTGTCGCTGTCCTCCCCGGTGTCCACGATGCGTACGTTCCACTCCGAAAGGCGGCCTTCGAAATAGTCATACAGCATCTCCTTGCGGTGGCCTGCCGCCAGGACAAACTCGGTAAAACCCTGGCTCGCATAGAGCCGCATCAGATGTACGAGAATCGGCGTTCCCGAAATCGGCATCATGACTTTAGGAAAGAACTCTGTGAACGGATAGGAGCGAGTTCCTTTCCCGCCACACAAGATTACGACTTTCACTGATTTTGCCTCCAGCGTGCGAACAGTACAAAGCGTCACTTAGTAAGCGAATACAACAGGGATACCTGGCATACTAACTAACAAATAAAAATTTTGCGCTGAACAGTGCTGAATTCTAGCACGCAAGCAAGTAGCGGTCAATGGCTATGTTGTTAACCTGACAGGTTGTACTTTAGTCGCCCGAGTACTAGTAACCGTACCAACGAGCACCACCACCTAGTGGAAGAGGCTGTTTCAAGATGTGCATCAGAAGTTCCTGAGGATGGAATCTTGCAGACGCTTGATCATTGTGATTACCCGGTCCGGTTCGGTATGGGCAGGCTTCGGCAATGCGGCGATCCTATTTTCTAGCGGCGCTGCTTTCGCTCCAAGGCTATCGATGGCGTTTAAAGCCTGCGCCGACACGTATAGCCCATTGGCGGCCGGGTCAGCGAGTGCGATCAAAACTTCGAGACTACGGCCGAGTTCCTCGTCACTTCCGTACCGTCCCACGATTTCAGCGGCAACGATGCGAACACAGGGTGAAGGGTCGCCAA
>JACMLA010000545.1 GCA_014379815.1 Bryobacteraceae bacterium
AGCGAAGTGCGTCGCGCGTAAACTCGCCTCCTGGCTCTCCGCCGTAAAAGAGGCGTGCCAACATGCCAGCGGTTACCCGGGCCGCACAGCCTTGAAGTGGCGTCGGCGTGTCTTTCTGATCGTTCATCTGCCAATCTCTCCTTTGTTCGACCACGTCCTAAAGACGTGTTTGCACACCGACAGGTGTCTGGGGGCGGTCTATCGACCGCCCCCAGACTTGCCCTTCCTGGTGGACCTCGCCTCTCGTGACCGGCGTCGGTCCGTGGATCTAATACGGCTCGGCGCTCACAACAGATCGGTCGAATACGCTTCATTGGGGCCTCCCTTCAGTCGGTATGTACACCGTACTTTCGGTCGCCTATGTATACGCCTGATTCGCCCTCGACCGCCCTCGAATCCCACTTTTTTTAAAGTTCTGGCAAGATCTCCGTGAGCGCTTGAAGTGCGCGTTCTAGTGTCTGGTGCCTCACACGCCTCACTACCTTCTCGGAAAGGTCATACGTGTCAACAATTTCGGCGTTGGACATGCCCCTGAACATCGCCTCGAATACCTGCCGCTCATCGGCCCGCTCAGGAGCAGCAAGCCGTTCCTTCAAGCGCTGTGACACCAGATCAAGCGGCATGGACTCCCGAGCGCTCGCATGCGGCTCGGGAGAATCACGGTCCCACATCTCCTCTTTCGGCCTGCGGGTCCTCTGCCGCCGGTAATCGAGAGCTGAGCTCCGAGCCACACGAAGAACGAACGTGCTCAGCCTTCCGCGAGAAGGGTCGAAGTTCCTTATGTGGCGCACCAGACGTGTGTAGGTCTCAATCAATATGTCCCAGATTAGGTCCTCAGGAGTTCCTGGCAAGATAGCCTGGATCTCCCACATGGCCAACCGGTGATAGCGGTGCCACAGTTCGCCCCAGGCGTCACTGCGTAGGCTTGCCTTGCAACGCGTCGCAAGGTCTACTTCGATGCTAGAGGCAGTTGATGTCAGCTTGCCGTCCATTCATTCATCATCTCCTCGACCACTCTGTGGAGAGCTTTAGGAGCATCGAGTCGCAAGCGCCTCTGAAACTCCGCAAAAAATGCGGTGGTAGCAAGGTTGGCTTCCGCATGGTTGAACGCCGCATCGAAATGCTCGCGAGCATGCGATGTGAGCTTCGACGAACGGACCCTACTCCTGATCAATTCACGAGCCAGCGGGTCACTCCGCGACCAGGCGTCCAGTTCATTGACGTCATCAAATAGCCGTTGCTCAAACAAGCAGTTCCCAAGTTTTGTCTCGTCCAGCGCGGAGGCGATCCGGTTCAATCCGCCGGTGCCGTCAAACGGAAAAACCAGCTTCCTCAGGGTCCAGGGCAACCGTTCTGCCCCCTCTGGTTTCAAATCCGCCTCAAAGCTGTAGACACGTACGAGCGCGTCGCTCAGCTCGACGACCTGAAACTGATGGCTCCTTTCAATGTTGCGGCTCGCCTGTCCTAGACAAAAACTGCCCGCTGCGGAGATGACAAGCTTCTGGCTTTGGGCTGCGGAACCCTCAACGTGCGCCAGTTCATAACTATACTGGTGCGGCGTGTGCATATGGCCGTGCAGTACGACGTCGGCTCCCATGGCTAGGCAAGTGGTCAGCAGATCGTACGCATCCGTAACGAAGGAAACCCTTCGAGCCACCGGTGGTGCTGCCATCCGTCGCAAACGAACCGTCTCCACCGGCAGAACATGATGATGCAGCACAACAATGACACGGCACAGTTGGCGGGCGTCGAGACTGAGTGCCTGCTTGATGAGACCGTACAACTGGTCGTATCCTACATAGCCCATTCCGGCTTGGTCCTGGCTTTCAATACGGCAGGAATTTAAGGCAACGACGAGGTACTCCCGATCGCCCGCTGCGAAATGATGGACATGCCCGAGATGAGACTGGAGTTGTAAGTGATCGTCTTGCAGCACCTGCTGCTCGGGAAGGCATTCACGCACGAAGTCTTGATAACGCTTTTCAGCAGTGGCGCGGAGCGAAAAGCGCGGATTGCCTTTGCTGTCCTTTTCGGACCAAAGGATGTCGTGATTGCCGGGGACAAAAATGAGACTATCCCGGCTGAGTACAAGCTTAGCCTCGAGCAATTGCCTAACGAAATGAACTGCGGTTCGGAAACCCACCTCCCGCGCATCTGGCCGATCTAATATCGGAGAGCCCCAGCAGAAATCGCCAGATAGTAACACTGCGTCGAAGCTGGGAGGTAAGTCATCCCTGGCATGTTCCAGTAGCGCGCTCTTGATCTCAGCCACAGAGTCCCGTGCCACGGCTTCGGGATCTTTATCCGGCCAGTGGCATTTTGGACCGAAGTGCGGATCGGAGACTTGAAGTATTCGAAACACGCTGGTTGATAATTAGACCACACTCGCACGAACAGACCGGCGTAAGTCATTTTGCCTTTGCGTTAAGCGTGGCACGCGATCGACCACTAGATACGCGTCACGCGAATGTCAGCTTGATCGATACCGGTGAGGGTGCAAAACGTACATATGCTGCGGCTCCGATTGCCGCCACGAGCGTTCACGCCGATCAGTTCACTCCATTAGCGAGGCACGCGATCTAGAAACTCTAGGGAATAAGGCGTCTCCGGGGCTGACGTCCAGCTGGAGTGGAGTGGAAATGGAGTGAAAACGTTTCCCCAAGCATACATTTCGCTGTACGTCTTTGTAAACATTGGAGCGGGAGACGGGACTCGAACCCGCGACGTCCAGCTTGGGAAAATGACAGTAGTTTGAAAATAAAGGAGAACGGCGTCTACGGCGATGATTCAGGTCTACAGAAATCACGCAGTTTTCGCATGTCTCGATGGAACGCCTCTTAATGGAGTGTTTGTGGAGTGTAGACAGTGATAGCAGTTGATGTCTTGTTGACTGCGTTCTGCGGCGAGAGCTCGTTGGGGGCCGAAAAAGATCAGACGGAAGAATCGGAATGCGTCGCAACTTGCACAGCTCCGATGGAGCAAGCTCTCCGCAGAGGAGCGTAAAGAGGCTCTGAAGAAAGTCCGTGCCGGCCGGAGGAGGAACTAAGCAAAGCACAGTGAAATCCCGTAGATGTTTCAAACGTCTCAACTAATCTCGCCTTCAGAACAAAGGGGTAGCTGAGATGGCGAATCTGACAGA
>JACMLA010000546.1 GCA_014379815.1 Bryobacteraceae bacterium
CGTCCAACGATGCGAGATTGAGCACAACTCCGCCTACGTCGGTTTTGTGAGTGATTGTTTCTGAGTTCAGTTTTAGAACCACAGGAAAGCCAAGCCGCGCAGCAGCTGCAACCGCAAGGTCTTCCTCGAGGGCGACGATGGTTTCTACAACGGGGATGCCGTATGCGTGGAGGATGATCTTCGACTCGGCCTCCGTCAAAACCGTTCTGCCAGTGTCCGAGGCTCGCCGCAAGGTGGTACCTACAACATCGGGCGCGGGCCCGGAATCTTCTTCATCGATCAGGGGTGTCTCGTATAGCGTTTGCAGGTTCCGGCTGTACTGCCACATGTATTCGAAGATGCGCGCGGCCGAATCGGGGTAAGGGAACGATGGAATTCCGTTGGCATTCAGGACGGCGATTGCGTCCCTCATACCGGTACCTCCCATGAAGCTGGCGAGCACTGGCTTACCGGCATTGCCAAGGCTCACCATGGAGCGGGCGATCTCAGTAGAGGACGTCATTCCCTGTGGCGTGACAATGGCCAGCAGACCATCGGTTTCAGGGTCGCGCAGAGCGATCTCCATGGCCTGCGCGTATCTCTCGGGACTTGCGTCGCCGAGAACATCTACAGGATTCCCGTGGCTCCAGTGTTCCGGCAGCAGGCGATTCAATTCGTTCAGAGTATCGGCGCTGAGATCCGCGAGGGTTCCCTCGTACTCGATCAGGGCATCGGTGGCCAGAACTCCAGGTCCGCCGGCATTGGTCACGATCGTGAGACGAGGTCCGTTGGGATGGGGCTGCTTGCCCAGGACTTCCGCCATGTAGAACATGTCTGCAATCGTTTTGACGCGGAGTATTCCGCAACGCCGGAATGCGGCATCCAGCACCGCGTCGCTCCCAGCTAAGGATCCGGTATGCGACATTGTTGCCTTCGCGGCAACCTCACTTCTGCCAGCCTTGATTAGGACGATCGGCTTCTTTAGGGAGGCTTCGCGCGCGGCTGACAGGAAGGCCCTTGGATCACCTACGGTTTCCATGTAGATGACGATGCATTTTGTAGAAGGGTCGTCCCCGAAGTGGCGGATGACGTCTCCCCAACTCACATCGAGCATGGACCCAAGTGAGATGAGGGCGCTGAACCCAACATGTTCCTCGAGACTCCAGTCCAGTACTGCTGTGCAAAGCGCCCCGCTCTGGCTTAGGAAGGCCACATTGCCTTGCAGTGCCATGCCGGCGGCGAAGGTTGCGTTGAGATGACTGCAGGGGCTCATCACACCGAGGCAGTTAGGTCCGATGATGCGCATCCCGCTTTGACGGGCCAGGGTCAGGATTTGCTGCTCTAGCTTGATGCCCTCAGAACCTGTTTCCCGAAATCCGGCGGAAATGATTAAGGCGGCAGGTACGCCCAGCTCAGAACATTCCGCGATGATTGCAGGAACTGTGCGCGCGGGCGTTACGATTACCGCCAACTCGGGAGTAGAAGGCAATTCTGCAAGGGACTTGTAAGCCTTATGGCCTGAGATTGTGTCGCGGGTAGCGTTGACGGGATAGATCACTCCAGCAAAAGGGCTGGCCAGAAGGTTCTGCATCACGATCTGGCCAACCTTGCCTGCTGCGTCACTTGCGCCCACCAGAGCCACGGATTCCGGGTGCAGGAACGCCTCGAGCCCCACAGGGGTGTAGGTTCTTCGGATCTGGGGAGAGATAGTCGTCATGAGATCGATCTGCTTTAGTGTTTGGAATTCAGGTACGAGACAAGGTTGGCCATGTCTCTGTTATTGAAGCGCGGCCACGCGATACTCCGGCTTTCCATCTGCTGGAGCATCGCCGGACCATGGTTCCACAGTGCGGAGGTGATTCGCATGGTGGTGAAGTTACCTGTAAGCTGGGGACCCTGTCCGGCAAGATGGCAAGTAGCGCAGGACTTCCGCCGGTATACTTTTTCCCCTTGCACCGCATCCCCGCTATCCTCGAAAAACTGTTTTGCCCAAACGTAGGACAGTAACGTTGTCATCTCTCCCTTTCGGAACGGGCCCGCGGTGGTTGTCATTCCCGGAGAATGATTCCACATTGCTGAAGCGATATCGTTGATCGTCTTACCGCGCAACCGGGGTGCCAGAGCGAGATCTGCGCGATGGCACTCGAGACAGCCTTTCTTTTCCAGCAGAGCCTCTCCTCCCTCTCCTGAATGGATCTCAAAAGAGCCCTGTGGCGGCGAGATCGAGGGATGGTTCCTCAGATATACATAGATGTCGGACAGATCCTGCGCGCTCAGTTGTGAACGGGTAACACCACGGCTCGCGGCCGTATCGCGCATGCCTCCCGAGTGATTCCACATTGCTTCAGCGAGTGCCACCGGGCTTCCTAAGGACTGCCAGGTCGCGACTGCGGGGGCAGCGCCTTTAGGCTCTGAAAGGCTGTGGCAATCGGCGCAGTGATGCAACGAGAAAGCGTTCCGTCCCCGACCCGCGTCGCCGGGCTTGTCGAAGTATCGGGCAGAGTAGAAGAAAGCGAAAAGATCTCCAGCATCCTGCGTACTCATCGCGGGCGGCTCGATACCCTGGCGGCGCATTTCGGACCACATCGCGGGAGCGTGATTCCACAGAGTTCCGGCGAGCAACGCGGGCGTTAGATTGCGGCCAAGCGGTCGTCCAAGATCCGGAGCACTCGTTCCTCCGGTCCCATTGATCTTGTGGCATCGGATGCACTGCTGGGTCTCAAACAAACGCTCGCCCTTTGAGGAATCTCCCAAGGGCAGGTCAGCTCCCGACACCCAGCAGATGTTTAGCAGAACGAGTGTGCGGCTGAGAGTTCTTATCGTGCTCATCTCTAGCGGCTGACCCTCAGTCCGGTTGTGATCAGATGCGTACGAAATGCCTCGAATCCATAGAAGCTCTCGCCGAAGCCGTGATACCGCCACTCGGAGATCCAGGAAATGGACCTGGTGATGGGAGCATTCAGAGTTCCAAGAGGCTGGTAGTGCTGGGTTGGGCGGCTTCCTGAGGACCAAAAGAAAGCTCCGCCTAATGAGAGGCGGGGGGCCATTGACGCCGACCCGGGCAGTGCAAAATCTACGCGTCCGTCAACGGTGTGGGCATTGTCCCGGTATAGCGAGCGTTCGCGTTCAAAGAACTGGGGCGCGATGTAGGTGATGTCGGATCGAATGGTGCTGCGGGAATAGCTGCCTTGCAGGAGCATTCGCTTGGCAAATTTGGGCGTCCACAGAACCGAGGCAGAACTGCTGCGGGACAACAAATCGTACTGGATTCCAGGATTCGGGTTCTGATTGTTCAGGAGCGCGAGGTCGACCGCGAAGTTCAACGTTTCACTAGCCTGGTAACGTGCTTTTACACGCATGCGCTGGTAGTCATTC
>JACMLA010000547.1 GCA_014379815.1 Bryobacteraceae bacterium
GGCCGGGCTGGCCCCGCAGCATGGAGGATGAAAAGATCGCAGCCCTTGATCCATTTTTATCCCCGCCAGGAAATCGCAACAAAACGAACCCACCAACCCGCCGCTGGCCTTATCCCAACCCCTCGCAAAACGCGCCGCGTGACCAAGCCGAAGAGCAAGCCAGCTATCTCGTCGACAAGGATGATCGTCGACTGCTCCTCTTTTTTCTGGTAAACACTTCAGCGCGGTCGCCCAAAATACTGATTAAAGGGTGGCGACGATTCGCCCTAAGCCTGACGCGGCACAATGATGTAACCTTCCTGTGTCGAGCCGAAGACGGAGTTTCGCTCACGGCCCCAGCGCCACCAGTTCGCGGCAACACAAACGCAGAGAGCCGCATCGATTTGATCCTCGGCGACCTTCAGGAGGCCTGTTTCCGGAACGGCCGGCAACAGGGCAACGCTCCCCGGGTCGAGACGGGATGCCACAAGGCCCCGCAACCGGTTCAGCTCGAGGGCCCGCTCGGCTCTTCGGCCTTTCTTGTATTTGACGATCCGGTCTAACCCGAAGAACGCGACGGCTGCTGCGTGGGGATGCACCTCCATTTGCCAGCGACCGCCGGTCTGCACCGGCATCTCCGGGCCATGCCGAAAACCTGCGGTTTCGAGTGCCCTGCTGAATGCTGTGACATATGGCGCGAAGGGCCGGGCCAGATTTGCCGGGTGACAACCAGCATGATGTCTGCGGAACACAGCGTTCAGTTCGCGCTCTCCCTGACGAATGCCGCTCGCGTTTGGAATGACGAGCGGGGCGTCCACAGCACAAACGCAGTCAGGCCCCGCTTCGTCGTCGATCCACTGCAGGATCTCTGCCGGTGTAGTCAGGCGGGAGATGGAACGGAGTCGGACGCAGTCGCCCTCCAGCACGCCTGATGCGACCCCTGTGGGCTTGCCGAACCAGCCTAGATCCACTCCCAGAAACGTGCTCAAAATAGCCGCAGCTGCTTTTCCTGTGGAAAGATCTTTCGCTGCCTGGCAGGTTTGTCATCGAGCGCGCTGCGTCCATCGAGAGAGGGAAAAATTTCGAACTCGTGACGTACCACCGCGTCGAGGTCAACCGTGGTTTGCAATCGGCGCTCGACCGCAACAGTGAAGTTATGCAGGCGCTGCATTCCTGCGATCTTCTCGCCGCCATCCAGACGTGCGGTGTCCAGCGCGCGACGCAATACTCCGATGGACTCGTCATAGGTCTTCAGTGGCACGGGAAAAGGATGCCGGTCCTTGCCGCCCAGGGAGAATGAAAAACGTGCGGGATCCGAGAATCGGGCTGGTGTGCCGTGAATCACTTCCGCCACGAACGCGAGAGTCTGCAGAGTTCGGGGTCCAAGATTTTCCACCAGCAGCAGATCCGCAAAGGTCTTCAGCTCGCGATCATAAGCCACAGCAAGGACGGCACTGAGTCGCTGCATGTCCAGATCTTTACGTCGGACATCATGATGCGCGGGCATCTCCAGCTTTCTCGCGACTGCTACGGTGACATCCGGCCCGGCGTGGGCCAGCGTGAGGATCGCGTCGCGTGCAGGCCCGGCAGGTGCCGCAACCAGGTTCAGAATTGTGCCTTGTGAATCGGGAAGCGACTCACCCACGATGCCTGTGTGCGGCTCGCAAACGAAGTCACGGACGTTTGCAGAATGCCAGTGATAGCGGCGCGCGAACCCGCTGACCTGATTCATACCCTGCTGCACAACCGCCCATTCGCCGTTTGCTGCGACCAGGAAGGAGTGCAGGTAGATCTGGAACCCGTCGGCGATGCAGTTGTTATCGATCTTTGCGGTGAGACGGCTGGTGCGAACGAGTTCGGCCCCGTTCAGACCCTGCTTACCTGCAATGGCGAGAAGTTCGGCAGGCGTATTTCGGGAGTGACGGCCCCGGCCTCCGCAGACGTACAGCCCAAGTTCCGAGGCACGCGGGTTGAGGCCTCGCTTGAGAGCACCGAGCACGGAAGTCGTAATCCCGGAGGAATGCCAGTCCATTCCCATCACGCTGCCGAGTGCCTGAAACCAGAAAGGATCGCTAATCCTTGACAGAAACTCGGAGTGACCGTAGTGCAGCAGAACGCTCTCCACGATCGCTGTCCCAAGTTGCGTCATCCGGTCTGCGAGCCACGGAGGCACTCGGCCGCCATGCAAGGGAAGATCAGCGTGGCCAGATTGCTTCAAGCTTCTATTGTGTCCTGTTAGCTATTGTGTCCCGATGGTCAGGCGGGTAGCGAGATCACGGCTTCGCAGCCCGGAGCACCCTCGCGATTCCGAAGGAGCAGATTGCCGCCGTGCGCCTCGGTAATCTGCCGGCTCAACACAAGGCCTATGCCCGAGCCTCCCGGTTTTGTCGTGAAGAACGGCACAAATAGGTTGGCGGTGTTGGAGAGACCGTGACCTTCATCCCTGACGTAAATCTGTAGGCTGGAACCGGACCTCATCCAGCCAACGAAGACCCGGCCTCCGGTTTCGAGGGAAGCGTCGACACCATTGCGAATCAGGTTAATCAGCACTTGCTCCAGCTGGTCGGTGTCACCTTGAATCGCGAGGGGTGGTCCTTCCTCCAGCATCGGCCGAAGCCGCGACTCCAGCATCACGGACCTGCGAACGAGGCCTTCTACATCCACCGGCTCCATGCGCGGGCGAGGCAGCTTTGCCAGTCGCGCGTAGGCTCCAATAAACCGGCTCAGACCTTCGCTGCGGGTACCAATGATACTGAGACCGTGGCGCATATCGTCTTCCCAATCCTCCGCTCGTGGCTGCCGGCGCAAGATGCTGACAAGGCTTTCCGCTATGGACTTGATAGGTGTGAGCGAATTGTTAAGTTCGTGCCCAAGAACCCGCACCAGTCTCTGCCACGCCTGAAGCTCTTCTTCCCTAAGAGGGCGCGTCAGGTCGGTGATGACAAGCAGGCTATGTGGGAGTCCACCTTCGCGGAATGAGGAACGCGCGACGCCCCAGCGGCCGCCTCCGCCACTGAACGACCGCTGCACAGTTTGGTTGTCATCGCCCTCCAGATATTCATCCAGTCCCAGGTCGGCAGCCGGAAGTCCCATGATGCGTTCCGAGGCCTGGGCGATCAGCTTCTCTCCCGATGGGTTCACGAGGCGCAAGCGGGATTCCGAGTCGAAGGCGAAGATCGCAACATCAATCTCGTCGATGACTTTTCGCAGAAGAGTCGTTGCCTCAAGTGCTCCCAGACGCTGCAGCCTCAGGGTGGCGCCCATGGCATTGACCTGTTGCATGACCTCGCCAAGTGCGTCCTCCTCGCTGGCATTGCGGGCGCGGATCGAGTAATCCCCTTCGCGCATCGCCTCGAGAAGATTAGCTAATGTGCGAAGAGGTGACGCTACCCTTTCACGGACCGCAAGGGCACAACCCATCCAGACGGCGACAACGAGAATGCCCACTGTCCACTGGACCTTCGCGGAGTACTGCTCGACGGACATGATGATGAAGGTCGCAAGCACAGCGGGAGCGCCGGCGCTGAGCGCGAGCAGCTGCACTCTCATCTCGTGCGTAAGGTAAGGAATCAGTCGCTTCAACCTTGCTCCGGCATCGGTCAATTTGGTTGGAGGTTGTAGCGCTGCAGGCGACGGTAAAGGGCACTTCGGCTCAGCCCCAGTGCGTTCGCCGCGTGGCTGACGTTCCCTTCGTAGCGCTGCAGGGCCTTCCGGATCAGGAACGCTTCTACTTCTTCGATGCTCATATCCTCCAGCCGCGCGGGTGTACTCGAAGCCGACCGCAGGGCCAGATCGGGCAACCGGATCATGTTGTCTCCGGCGAGGAGAACCGCGCGCTCGATTACATGGTTCAGCTCGCGGACATTGCCCTGCCAGCGGTTCTCGAGGAGTGCGTGCATTGCCGCCGGATCGAAACCATTAAGCCGCTTCCGATAGCGCTGCACGTACACGGAAAGAAAATGCGAGGCGAGCAGAGGGATGTCCTCTTTCCGCTCGCGAAGTGGGGGCAGATGAATTTCAATAGTATTCAATCGGAACAAAAGGTCTTCGCGGAATCGTCCTGAGGAAACTTCGTCGGTAAGGTTGGCGTTGGTCGCTGAGATAACGCGGACATCCACACGTTTCGTCTTGGAAGACCCGACACGTTCCATTTCCCCGATTTCGAGGACTCGCAAAAGTTTGGCCTGCAGATTGTGAGGAACGTTCGCAATCTCGTCCAGAAACAGAGTCCCGCCATCGGCCATTTCAAACCGGCCCACACGATCGATGCGGGCATCGGTGAACGCGCCTTTCACATGTCCGAACAACTCGCTCTCGAAGATGCCTTCCGCCAAACCGCCAGCGTTGACCGTCACCAGAGGCTTGGAGGCCCTCTCGGAGATGGTGTGCAGCATGCGTGCGATCACTTCCTTGCCAGTGCCCGGCTCTCCCGTGATCAGCACGTTGGCATCGGACGGTCCGACGCGTGAGACGAGTTGCAGTACCGGTGCCATCGCGTCTGACTCGGCAATCATCAGAGGCTTACCTTCTGCACGGAGCAGACGGTTCTCGGCTTCCAGTCTCTGGCCTTTGCGCAGTGCCTCGGACAGGGCAATCTGCGTTTTCACAATCGATAACATCCGGGCGTTTTCCCAGGGTTTCTGGATAAAGTCGCGGGCACCCCGCCGCATTGCTTCCACTGCCAGTTCGACACTCCCCCACGCGGTCATGACGATCACCGGAACAACGGGGTCCACCTTCTGGATTTCGCCCAGCAGGTCCAGCCCCTCCTGGCCTGAGGTGGTATCGCGTGTGTAGTTGAGATCCATGATCAGGGCGTCGTAGTCGCGCAACTGGAGCGCATTTAAGACGGCCCGGGGTGAGGTCACAGCTTCTGTGCTGTAGCCCTCGGCCTTCAAGAGGAAGCGGAGAGCCTCCAGAATGTCAGCCTGATCGTCGGCAATAAGAATCCGCTGTCTGTCTACCAATGCACCAGTTTAGGCACGCGAGCTCTAACGTTTTTGACGAAGCTCGATTGCACCGTTCAAAGTGCGGATGATCATTGGGCTACCGGAGCCGCCCACGCCAATCTGTCCGTCCATGCTCTGCTCCGTCGCTTTGCCCCGGAAGCCCCTCAGGGCCGACACAACTTTGCCGTTGCGTGTCTCGGCACGGAGCCTATATCCGGCGTTCTCCGGAACTCGGATCGAGATTCTTCCATTTACCGCGGTGAACTCCGGCGCTTTTTCCCAAAATGGCCGCAATAACCACGCTTCAATCGATCCATTAACGGTGTGAACGTGGGCTGTGCCGGAGGTAGACACAAGTACTTCGCCGTTTACCGTTGCAGCTTCAA